>CAYTVP010000017.1:0-23166 GCA_964441675.1 uncultured Solibacteraceae bacterium
GATTCACATTGAGAAACGCGTGCTGGAGGCCCGCGGAATTCTTCCGAATAGCCGGATGCGGCAGCCGTCGATCCATCTGGATGACATCTATTACGAGCAGATGGAAGAATTGATCGCTTCCGTCATTGAGCTCTGCGAGGAGTGCCGCGCTGCTCCAGTTGCTTAGCCTACTGCCGGTTGCGTACTTCACCGGGCCCGGCTTTGCCAGCGGCGCCTGAGCTGATGCCCTTGCCTTCTGTGATCTTTAAATATCGTTTGAGGGGAGGACGCTCGATGCGGTCGACCGCTTTGCTGGGGGAAGGCCAAGCAATCTCCACCCAATCGATCATCTTGGAACCTGATCCAAGCAGGATTCGTGGATCGTGGCTGGAGAGATAGCTGCCCCCTCCGGTCACCAGACGCCTGTGAATCGTACCGCCGGTTTGCCATCGAACAATCGCACCGATCGAGCCGGGATTGCTGATTAACGGCTCCAACTGCAGACCCAGCCAGTTGTTCGTTCGAGCTGTGGTGTTACGAAGGATGAGCGGTGCCCCGCCGTTTACGGCGACGGCTACGTCCGGAAAGCCATCGTTGTCCAGATCCCCGACAGCCAATCCACGAGCAGCGTAGGTTTTCTGAAATGCCGCTCCCGCCAAACGGCTGACGTTCCGCATGGCGCCATTGCCCATTCCTCGGAACAAAAGTAAGGGCTCCTCATAAGTGACATTCGCCAACCGCTGCTCGACCTTGTCGTCGGGATGGCCATTGGCGAGGACAAGATCCAGCACGCCGTCATTGTCAACATCGAAGAAGCGCGAGCCCCAACCGCTGAACGAACGGGTTTCCCGAGCGATCGAGTTCAGAGGGCTTATGTCTGTGAACAACTCATCGCCGTCGTTCCGGTAAAGGGAAAAGGTCTGCTGGTCGATGTTGGCGACAAAAAGTTCTTCCAGGCCGTCATCATTCACATCCGCTGCATCCACGCCCATGCCGGAGCGTACTTGACCGTCGGCGCTATAAGCCACTCCTGCTTCAATGGCTCGTTCTTCAAACCGTTTTCCCTCGCGATTCACGAAAAGAAAGTTGGACACCATGTCGTTGGCCTGGAACAAGTCCATCCAGCCGTCGCCGTTAATATCTGTCGCGATGACGCCTAGCCCTTTCCCCTTGTGCGCGGAGATTCCGATTGCTTCAGAAACGTCCTCAAATGTTCCGTCGCCGCGATTCCGGTAAAGATGGCTGGTGGTCGGGCGGAAATTGATCGGGCTGCAATACCGCGCATCGGCATTGTCGTCGCGCGTCGCATTCGGCGTTCCGCCGTATGACGTTGCCGCATTACAGATGGTCAATGCCGAGTAGTCCAGGAATTGAAGGACATAAAGATCGAGCATTCCATCGTTGTTATAGTCCAGCCAGGCCGCGCTTGTGGACCATCCCGGCGGTTGCACGCCCGATTTTGCTGTCACATCTTCGAAGGTTCCGTCGCAACGATTCCGCAGAAGAGTCGACTTTTCATAGCCAGAAACGAAGATGTCGATGCAGCCGTCGCGATCGTAATCGGAGGCTGCTACCCCCATGGAGAACTGATCGAACCGAAGTCCGGCTTTCGCTGTCATATCCTGGAACGATCCGCGGCCATCGTTGCGAAACAGAACCACTCCCACAGGCTTGGGCGCTTTGTAGAAGCTGCTCGACCCGGTATCCGTGAAAAGCAGGTCCATCCAGCCGTCGTTGTCGTAGTCCAGGATGGCCACACCACCCGACATCGTTTCGGGAAGATAGCGCATCGCAGACCGTCCGTTATTATGGCGCCAGTGAACATTACTTTCAGCGCGAGAAACTTCCCGAAAGTAGGGAGCAGTCGTCTTCTGCGCAGAAATCCCAAGAAGGCAAACGAGCGCCGCAATGGCCCTTCTCTGTCTACACTGCAGCCCCCAATTCACTCCAGATAATAATGACTCGTCTCCGCCACATCTACCAGTAGAACTTCATGGCAGCCTGCATTACGCGAGCCGGTATTGGACCTCGAGAAGTGATCTGGCCGTATGCCGTGCTGGTGGGATTATTGTTCGGCAACCCGAATGACGGAGTGTTGAAGGCGTTGAACATCTCCCAGCGGAATTGGATGCGATAGTGCTCTTGAAATCTCCAATTCTTAGAGATACCCAGATCCCAAACGGAGTAAGCGGGCGCAGTGAGGATGTTCCTACCCGTGTTCCCAAAAGTTCCAGCTCTGTTGGTGACAAAGGCGGCGGTGTTGAAGTAGCGGTACAGCCAATCCTTCTTCTCGCCCTGTTGAATGTTCAACGGAGCACCAGTGTAGTCGGCCCGGTCGCCTCCGATCAGCGAGCCTGATGAGTTATTTCCCGCTCCTCCAACGACACTGAATGGGCGCCCGGACTGTGCCCTGAAGATTCCGCTCACCTGCCAACCGCCGAGGGTATGCCTTACGAAACCGTTGGTGCCCGCAAGGAGTGGCGTCTCATAGATCCAATTTGCGACGAATACATGCGGAATGTGCAAATCGGAGAGGCCGCGCTGCGCGTCGAGATTGAAGGGATTTGCGATTCCCTGGCCGGAAAATGCGCCTCCCCTGGATGCGGAATCGATGGACTTAGCGAATGTGTAGTTCGCCATGAACTGGAATCCTCGCGCAAAGCGTTTCTCGACACTAAACTGACCGCTTTGATACGACGAGGTCGCCCATGAGGCATTCTCGATCACTGACTGAAACTCCGGGAAGAGAATTCGCTGCCCGCCGGCTGCGAAGATCCCCGGATTCCGTTGCACGACCATCTGTAAATGAGAGGTTTCACTGCCGACATAAGCAGCGCGAACGACTAGGCTGGATGCCAGTTGATGTTCAACTGATAGGTTCCAGCTATATGTCCTTGCCAAGCGAAAATCCGGATTGAATCCACCGGCAAACAAAACCGGCGTGGTGAATGTGGCAGAACCGGGTGGAGCTTCGTTCGGAGTAGGAAACGGCGGGAAGGGACTCGTACCGCCTGTCGGCGCGTAGTTGGCCCAAGGATCCGAGAAATCGATTCCTCCGGGAACCTGCGTGTACCGATAGCTAAACACTGGGCTGAAGGGTTGCGTATCCGATGTGGGGTTGAAAGTCGAATAATCGATGGGAGATGTGAAGATGCCGGCTGCGGCCCGAATGGAGGTTCTCGGTAAGAAGCCCGGCTGCCAAGCGAGGCCGAACCGTGGATTGAAATAATTCAAGCTTCCGTTGACGCCATAGTCCGCGACACCACTATCGCCCGGATACACCAATCCGACCGGCGCGTTCGGATAGCGGGTGCTCTGTTGCCCGGGCCGGAAGGCGCCGATGCGTCCACTCGAGGGCAATGGTGGACGGTAGGGCTCCCATCGTACGCCAATGTTCATCGTGAGGTTCGGTTTGACGCGGATCTGATCCTGCACATAGTAACCCTGCTGTAGGGCATTGATTCGTTGGTATTGACCGCCGCCCTGCCAGAAGTTGGACGGACGCCCCAGCAGTACATCCGCGAAGTCGTGGCCGGTTACGGTGCCGTCGAAGTCGATGATCGGAAGCGCCTGCCAATCGGTGGCGAGATCCCAATGCTGCTTCATCAGGTCAACACCCGCCACAATCATGTGCCGACCCATATTCTTGGTGAATGTATCCGACACGGTCCAGGTATTTCGCCGGATCGCATTGTAGTTTTGTCCGAACCCGAAACTGGGAGTATTAAAGGCCTCGATTGAGCAGGGAGAAGTCGTCGGATCAGCAACGTTGATTAGCTTTGAATAACAAATTGGGTCACCGTTTCTGTCGCGCAATCCGGTTTCGCTGATCGACGTCAACCGTCCATAAGATCCAACGATATTGTTGACCATCGTGGGTGAGATCGTCATCGTGTAATTTGCCGAGTAGTTCTCAAAACGCGCATCCCACGTTCGGTCTGAGTTCAGCAGGTTTCCGTTGCCGCTCTGGCCTGGCTGGGCAAAGTTATTCCAGTAGACGCGTCCACTGATGCTGTGTTTCGACCCAACGTAATAGTCACTCTTAGTCGTAAACTCATGAAAATCACGGACGTTGCTGTATCCCGCCAGATTCACTCGGCCATCGGGCTCCGCGCCGCGAGGGATCGACTCCAGAATCGTCTTGATCGCCGGGTTGAAACGGGAAACCGGAATTTGGTTATTCAGAAACGGCTCTCCAGTGACGTAGTCCTTCAGCTGGAAACGGGGCAGCAAACTGCTGAAGTCTCCGTTGTCGACCATATTGGCGGTCGGTGTGAATGCAATTCGGTCGTTAACGCGGCGCCGCTCAGTGGTTCCCTGGTAGTTGCCGAAAATGAAAAGCTTCTCTCGAATCAGCCGCCCGCCGACGGATGCGCCAAATTGATTTCGCTTCAGGCCGTCGCGCGTGCCGCCAAAGAATTCTCGAGCGTTCAACTTTTCGTTTCGGAGAAATTCAAACGCATCGCCGTGCCAGGTGTTTGTCCCGGACTTTGTCACAATGCTTACAACCGCACCCGCAGCAAAGCCGTACTGTGCTTCAAAGTTATTGCCAACAACACGGAATTCCTGAGTCGCGTCGGCATTGGGAAATGGTGCGGCCAACAGGTGGTAGTTATCCATATTGAAGACGCCGTCCAGAAGGTAGAACGTGCTCCCTTGGCGGCCGCCATTGACCGATGCCCCGCTTTGCGTAGGAAACGTCGTGTAGGACTGCAACGTGCCAGCGCCGGTTGCGAGAACATCCACCGCTCCCGGAGTCAGCAGGACAAGTTGCGCTGGATTCCGTCCATTCAGCGGCAGCTCTAAAATTGCCTTTTCACCGATGACTTGGCCTAGCGCGGCCGTTGTCGTATTCAATAGCTCGGCCGTCGCCGAAACCTGGACCTCCTCGCTCACCGAGCCGATCGACAAAGAGAAGTTCAAGTTGGCCTGTTGATCGACGGTTAGCAAGAAGTTGTCGTGCCGCTCCGTCTTAAACCCATCCTTCGTGGCGGAGACAGCATAGGCAGCCGGATTCAGGAACGCGAAAGCATAAAGCCCGGCGTCGTTCGATATGGCGGTTTGAGAAACACCGGTCTGCTTGTTCGTCAGGGTAACGGTCACACCTGGCACGCTCGCGCCTGTCGGATCCTGAACAATTCCTTGCAAAGAAGCCTTTCCGCCCTGCGCCTGGACGGGCATCGAGAGTGCTACCAATATCACGCTTAAGCCCAGCAGGCTATAGAGAAATTTCGCACCGAGGGTTGTCTGTCGCACGGAGCCTCCTGAAGTCTGGGTGTCGACTAGATGAAAGATATAGCACCGCAGACAATGCGAGTCAATAGTTTCGGAATTAATTCCGATTTTGATTGCCGTGTTGTAATCTACTGAAGCGAAGGGTTACTTTGCTTGGTCTCTCAACCTGCGAACAACGGCCGCCGCGGAATCGCCGCGGTCCTTCATTTTCAGCCGGTAGTATATTCGGGCCAGCGCCGCGTGGGGTTCAACTTGGTTCGGCTGGCGGCCTGCCACTTCTTCAAGGAGCACTCTGGCACGGTCGTATTGACCTGCCTTCTCGTAGCCAAGCCCCAAGTAGAACAGGCTGGGTATATGAGTACTATCGAGCTTGACCGACTTCTCCAGTGCTTCGATAGAGTCGTTCAGTCTATCAGGACCCGTCAACTGGAGAGTTTTTCCCATGGCGAACAGATAGGCCGGGTCATCCGGCCGCAGGGTGAGGGCCGTTCGGTACGCTGCCTCCGCCTGATCGTAGTTGCCGACGGCAGCCAGGCAGTTGCCTTGAAAGTAATGAGCAGGAGCGAACTGCGGTGCAATTCGGGATACTTCCCGAAACTGACGCAGGCTGGCGGCGAAGTCGCGGGCGCCGTAGAATGCCAGCCCCCAGTTGTAGTGGAAAGGGACATTGCCCCGAAATTTTGGCTCAACTGCCGAAAGCAGCCGGAGGGTAACGGGAAAGCGCCGATCGGCCAGTAATGCCTCCACAAGACTCATCGTATAGTCCAGAGAAGACTCGTCAAGTTGCACCGCCCGGCCGAGATGCAGCACTGCACTGTCGTAATTCTTCGTCTGGTAATAAACCATGCCCAGCTGCGCATGGAGCTCAGCTACATCGGGATGTTGCTGAAGGAAGCCGGCTAGGAGTTGAATTGCTTCATCCTTCCGCCCGGTCTCCATGAGATGCCCCACCTTGGGGCGAATGGCTTTCCAGTCGTCCTCCGGGGCGGCGCTCAGAGCCGCGAGCAACATCGAACAAGCTAAAGCGCGGCGAAGCATAGAAGACCAGCGGCGCATTGTCCTTTTATCGTATTCCTATGCTTTGGAAGTTTCCTTCCCGTTCGGACTGATGTGGTGCAGATTTCACAGTTTCTAAAAGAGGAGAGTCATTAAATGAGCAATGTCTGGTCAGTGGTGTTGTCGGTCTTTGCCGCCCTCAGCAGTCCCGCTGTAGCACAACCACTGCGATTTCCGGCGGGGCTGGACTTGGCCGATCTCAAGGACTATAAGGCGCTGCGAGTGTCTAGCAACAACAAAGACCCGAACAGCAACGATGACAGCAAGCGGCCGATCCCGGGAGAGACGCTGGTGCTGGCGGACCTCCAGGGACCCGGTGTCATTACTCACATCTGGATCACCATCGCGGCACGCGAGTACGGATGGCCGCGGCTGCTGCGTTTCCGTGTTTATTACGACGGAAGTTCGGTGCCGAGTATCGATGCTCCACTCGGTGATTTCTTTGCAGTCGGGCACGGAATGGAGCGGCCAGTCAACTCACTCATGATTCAGGACAGCTCCAGTGGCCGGTCGCGCAATTGTTATTGGCCCATGCCTTTTCGCCGGTCGGCAAAGGTCACGATCACTAACGAGGGCCGGGAACGCGTGTCCAATGTGTATTACCACGTTGACTGGCGGAAAATGAGCTCGTTGCCGACTAATACAGCTTATCTGCATGCGCTATATCGGCAGGCAACTCCAGTAAAGAAAGGGAGCCGGTACGAATTCCTTTCGGTAGAAGGTCGCGGTCACTATGTGGGTACAGTGCTTAGCGTCGTGCAAGCAGAACCGGGCTGGTTTGGAGAAGGCGACGAGTTCTTTTATATCGACGGCGAAACCAGGCCAAGCATCGAAGGTACCGGAACAGAGGACTATTTCAACAATGCCTGGGCTTTGCGTATCACTGACGGTCCCTATATGGGCGTTCCTGTCGCCGAGAATGGCACCCGAACGGGGGCTCGAATGACTGCGTATCGCTGGCACCTCGTTGATCCTGTGCCGTTCCAAAAGTCGTTGCGGTTTGAGATCGAGACTGAGGGGTGGACGTATAACGCTGATGGCACCGTGCGTTCCGCATTCGAGTCAAGAGCCGACTTATTCAGCAGTGTGGCCTTCTGGTATCAGCAAGGAATTGCAAAAGGTATGCCTACTCCTCCATATGGAGTTGCACGGTTGCCGCACGGGAACGCCAAGCAGATCGAGGTAGAAGCCGCGCTGCCTGCCACAACAACGAAAGGTGGCAAAGCCAGCATTTTAAAGGAAGCCTTTTGGTCGCGGGATCTATTGCTATTCGAGAGCGACGCTGCTGGCTCAAGTATCGATGTTCCGTTCGATGTTGAGGAAGATGGAAAATACGAATTGCTGGTCCAGATGGCGCACGCGCCGAACTATGGCCGCTATGTTGCGCATCTGGATGGTAAGCCATTGGTCGCCGAGGATCTGGAGCATGAACCTGGAGCCAACATGGATCAGAGCGGCGAGATAAATCTTTGGGGTACCGAACTATATGTCGCCGAAGATCATCTCCTGGGGTGGAAGGATCTGACGCGTGGACGGCACAAGCTCACTTTCATCTGCATAGGCAAGGATGCGCGATCTTCCGGACAAACAATGGGAATCGACACGCTGATACTTGCTCGCGTGGATCGCGACCGAGATCAGGACAATCCGGTCGCGGTGGAGATGCGGCGCCTTGGGCAGTTGGGTCGAGCTGCGGCCCCGAGAATTTCAGAGATTCGATCGGCCACGCGGAGTCCGGATCCGCAGATACGTCAAGCCGCAGCATGGGCGGCTACCCAACTCGGCGATGCGGCCGCGCCAGCGGTGCGTGATTTGGAGCAACTCCTCGCAGATCCGGATTCGGTGGTGCGTGGTCTGGCGGTTGTGGCGTTACGCAACATGAATTCAGCAGTGGTGGTTCCTGTTCTACCTGCTGTGATTGCTGCGCTTCAGGACAAAGATGAGAACGTGCGTTTGGTCTCTGCCGAAGTTCTTGCTCGCCAAGGAAAGAATGCGAGCGAAGCATTGCCTGAGCTAGTCGCCGCCGCACGCATTCAGGGAGAGCACGTCCATGTACTGCGAAGTCTCGCCGCTGCGATGGGTGCGATTGGCCCGGACGCATCGCCGGCATTACCTGTACTCAGGGAACTGGAGTTACAACCTCGAGTTCGCTGGGCCGCCCAGGCCGCGATCAAAAGCATCTCCGGCGGCCTTACCCACCAACGATAAAGTTCAAATAAATTTTTCGGTTACGAATACAGGTAAGTTCTTAGTCAGGAGCGACATTGCGAGAAGACGCATTGTTTTCACAAAGACTCGCTTCCCGGAGTACGGTCCGTGATTGATGGCATGGAGCGGAGTGGCGGCGTTGTCAGAGTTGCTAACGCAAGTCCGAAGACCGTCATGCTGGCCGCTACCAACAAAAAGAAATGACTGCTTGCAACCGGAACTAAGATCAGGATGGGGTTGAAGAACACTGCAATCACGGCGAACGCTGCAGCCCATTCAGATTTTCGCTCGTGAACTCCCTGAAGGAAGACAATGCTGGCCCCGACGAAGATAACGAGTTGTGGGATCACGGAATACTGCGGCGCGAATCCTCGAACGGCTATGGCGGCCACCAGCGCGGCGAGCGACACCCACTTCATGATTTTAGGAAACATAGAAGCTCCTCTCTGTTCAAGCTAAGAGGAGTTGTCAGGCGGACTTGCCTAGCTCAGGCGCGCCTGCGAATTAAGCAGAATTGCTTAGTCACTGACATGATAAGTTAAATCTTCTAAATTGTCAATGAGAATGCCGGAAGCTTTCCGGGCGAGAACTGCGACAACTTAGTCGCAACGTATCTAAAACAGGCAGTTTATTTCAAAGTAGTTTGTTTAGTGAGTTAGTAGGATCGGCAATCCCTTGCTTTCTGTAAGGAGCGCTTATATCGTTGTGGCGATCGCCCGCACCGGCTGAGCTAATGTGCCGAGGCTCACGGTCGTCCGCCGATTTTTAACACTTCGGGTGATAAACCTGCTAGACTCGGGCTGCGTTTGATCGTCCCGCCTATTTGGCCGAGTCCGTTTCAGCCTCGAATAGCCCGCCTTCAAATGTAGAAGAGGTTTCCCTTGAAAAATATCTTTGTAGGCAATCTGGATTTCGGAGCAACCGAAGATTCTCTCCGATCGCTCTTTGAGCCACATGGCGCCGTGGAACGAGTCAACGTTGTAACGGACCGCGAAACTGGCCGCTCGCGAGGGTTTGCATTTATCGAAATGACGAACGCCAACGAAGCTGATAGTGCTATTGCGGCTCTGGACGGCACAAATGCGGGCGGTCGCGCTCTCAACGTCCGTGTGGCCACTCCGAAAGCGGAGCGTAGCGGTGGGCCGCGAGAGCGGAGTTCTTCCCGTTACTAGGCACGTCACCACGCCGAATATTTCGTCTTTGATCGGCTACCTGTCTGCCGTATTGAAGCAGATGCACGCGCGTCAATGAAAGAGAACTTGAAAGTTCGACGGATCGCTTTCATTGGTGATTACTTGCCACGAAAGTGCGGCATCGCTACATTTACATCAGATCTGCTGTCCGCGGTTGCCGCTGCGTACCCCCAAAGCCAGTGCTTCTCGGTGTCGGTGAATGACATCAAAGAAGGCTACGAGTATCCTGATATCGTTCGCTTCGAGATCGACGAACAGGATCTGTCGTCATACCTTCGCGCAGCGGATTTCCTCAACATCAGCAATGTAGACATTGTCTGCCTTCAGCACGAGTTCGGCATCTTCGGCGGATCGGCCGGTGGCCACGTTCTGGCGCTTTTGCGCGAACTGAGAATGCCCGTTGTCACTACCTTTCATACGGTACTGAAGGAGCCGAGATCTGATCAAAGGCGAGTAATGCAAGAACTGATCTCGCTTTCGACGCGGCTGATCGTGATGGCGGAGCGGGGACGGCAGATGTTGCAGGATATTTACCATGCACCTTCAGCAAAGATTGATCTAATCCCTCACGGCATTCCGGACGTAGGTTTTGTTGATCCGACTTATTTCAAGGACCAGTTTGGCGTTGAGGGCCGGGTGGTCCTGCTGACATTCGGATTGCTTTCTCCCAATAAGGGTATCGAGCATGTTCTAAATGCTCTTCCGGATATCCTCCAGAGGTTTCCTGATGTTGTTTATATCGTTTTGGGTGCCACTCATCCAAATGAGTTACGCGAGCATGGCGAAGCGTACCGCCTGAGCCTGGAGATTCTTGCCAAAAAAAACAAGATCGAAAAAAACGTTATCTTCTACAATCAGTTCGTCGAACTTGAAAACCTGAAAGAGTTTATTGGTGCCGCCGACCTTTACATCACGCCTTACCTCAACGAAGCGCAGATCACATCGGGGACGTTAGCCTATAGTTTCGGCGCAGGGAAGGCGGTCGTTTCGACACCTTACTGGCATGCGGCAGAGTTACTGGCTAACGATCAGGGCGTCCTCGTGCCGTTCGGTGATGCGGCGGCTATCGCACGGGAGGTGATCGGCTTGTTGAGTGACGACGTTCGCCGGCACGCCATCCGAAAAAATGCATACAAACTTGGGCGCGACATGATCTGGAGTCAGGTAGCCCTGGAGTACATGCAAACCTTCGAATTGTCACGCGTGGAGGGCGCCGCCCGATCTAGAAAATCTCTTTCGTCGAAGACTCTTGATCAGAAACCGCGGGAACTTCCAGAAATGAAGTTGAATCATCTATTCCGGATGACCGATTCCACGGGCGTCTTTCAGCATGCCCACTTTAGCGTGCCGAATTTTTCTGAGGGATACTGCACCGATGATAATGCACGTGCATTTATCCTCGCGGTGCTACTTAACGAATTGGGAGAAGACGCGGAGCAGATACGAACCCTGGCAACAACTTACGCGGCCTTCTTATATCACGCTTTCGATACCAAAATACAACGGTTCCACAATCATCTGAGTTTCGATCGCCGGTGGTTAGATGAGCAAGGGTCGGAAGACTCCCAAGCTCGCGCCGTTTGGTCTTTGGGTGTGGGCGTAGGACGTTCGCCATATCGAAGTTTTCAGGTTATGGCTGGGCAACTTTTCGCATCGGCGTTGCCGTCGCTGATGGAGTTCACGTCCCCTCGGGCATGGGCGTTCGGCGTCATCGGGATTCATGAATATTTGCGTCGATTGAGCGGTGACAGCATGGTCAAGCAAACCGGTGAAGTGCTTACGTCGCGGCTCGTGGAGCTCCTCGACCAGACGGCTCAGCCTGAGTGGCACTGGTTTGAAGAGGAGCTTTCCTACGACAACGCAAAGCTGGCACACGCCTTGATTCTGAATGGAAGAGCAACCGAACAACAGGCGGTTCTTGAACGCGGGCTAAAGGCGTTGCGTTGGTTAACGAGTGTGCAAGTTTCGGAGGCGGGCCATTTTCAGCCAATCGGTTCCAATGGATTCTATCGCCGGGGCGGCGTGCGAGCGCGCTTTGACCAGCAGCCTATTGAGGCTCACGCAACTGTCTCTGCTTGTCTCGAGGCCTATCGCGCCACATCCGACGTTTGGTGGTACGAACAGGCACAACTCGCCTTCGATTGGTTTATCGGTTGGAACGATCTGGGGGTGGAGCTTTACTCTCCCAGAACGGGCGGTTGCCGCGATGGCTTGCATCTGGATCGGGTCAACCGCAACCAGGGAGCGGAATCAACTCTGGCCTTCTTGCTCTCACTGGCGGAAATACGCCTGACACAGAACATGTTGACAAGTTTTAAAGAGCCGATCGCAGTAGAAGAATAAATTACTGCTCATGAACGCCGACGGTATTCGAGTCAAACGCACCGGTCCGCTTCTTGAACCTGACCAATCACGCGTTCTACTGCGGCCATTCAATCCAGGCAACGAGCACCGTGTCTGCGGGATTGTCGCAAGGATCATGCTGCTTCCGGATCATCGTGTTGAATCCCTTCTCGGTGAGATCATGGCTGAGTTCTCGCAGCGACATTATCAGATTGAAAGACTTTTTATCGAGCGGTTCCACCAGATCCGCCCAGTGCTTCCACCGGATGGGCAGTTCTCCGAGCAACGGCAGTTGTTGATCGGTTCGTATTTCTTAGCCGAATACTCTTTAGAATCGGCAGCGCTGTTCAATCCATCAATCGTTCCGCATCCCGATCAGTCCGGCGTTCCTGCCGGAGCCCTGCGTTTCGTTCTTAGTTTGCGCGCTACTGGGGAAGGGCACATTTCCTCGATCACGTTTCGTACTGGTATGATCCATCCCGACCACAGGATCGAGGTCCAGGCTCCTTCGGGCTTCCTCACGGAACCGCGTCAAACCCCGAATGCGCGTTATGAAAAAGGGCTCTTCGAACGCAAATTGTCTGAGCTCGGCTTGACAAACGACTTCACGCGACGGGTGATGCACAACCTGCAGGACTGGTTCGAACTCAAAGAGCTGGACGCAAATATTCACGCGGCGTTGAGGCAATTCGACGGGGCAGGAGATGCATCGGAGCATCAGAGTACGGCGGACGGAGTGTGGATGGTGGCCAAGTCCAACTGCGAAGTTCAGTTCCAGCCTGAACAGGAATTGTCCGAACGCGTCATATTTCCCACCACGCCCTCCCAACAGAATGGCATCGAAGACGCTCGATTCGTTCGTTTTCAGAACGACAATGGCAGCCACGTTTATTACGCTACTTTCACTGCCTACGACGGCAGAGTAATCATGCCGGAACTTGTGGAAACTTCAGACTTTCTCCACTTCCGATTCATCACCCTTAACGGTCCAGCCGCGCAAAACAAGGGAATGGCTATTTTTCCGCGAAAGATTGATGGCCGATACGCGATGCTTTCTCGACAGGACAACGAGAGTATCTACATCATGTATTCGGATAACATTCACTTCTGGAATGAGCGGACAGTGACACTGAAGCCGGTGTTTCCTTGGGAACTGATCCAAATTGGGAACTGTGGATCTCCCATTGAGACAGATGCCGGTTGGTTGGTCCTCAGCCACGGTGTTGGACCGCTACGAAAGTACTGCATCGGCGCGTTTCTTCTTGACCGCGAAGATCCAGCTAAAGTAATTGGCCGCCTCCAAGCGCCCTTGCTCAAACCAGATCAAAACGAGCGCGAGGGTTACGTCCCCAATGTCGTTTATACATGCGGTGCTCTTCTTCATAACGGTCACTTGATCATCCCTTACGGTCTAGCGGATCACGCCACCAGTTTCGCTACTGTCCAGCTCGATGATTTGATCGCAGCCATGCAGTGATCGATGCATGTCTCTTCTCAATAAGAGAGTCGCTATCCTGTCACCCGTGGCATGGCGAAGTCCGCCGCGACATTACGGCGCCTGGGAGACCGTAGCGAGCAACATCGCCGAAGGCCTCGTCGCACGCGGCTGGGATGTAACGCTGTTTGCCACGAGGGACTCAGTAACCTGCGCTCAATTGCATGCGGTAGTGGACAGAGGATATGAAGAGGACCCCGCGATCGATCCCAAAGTCTCCGAGTACCTTCACATTTCCGAAGCATTTGAGCGAGCTGCAGAGTTTGACCTGATTCACAGCCACTACGATTTCATGGCGTTGACCTATACACGCCTGGTTAAGACGCCGGTCCTCACCACCATCCACGGATTCTCGTCCCGCAAAATCATGCCTATCTATCGGAAGTACCACGATGGTTATTTTGTTTCCATTAGTAACTCTGACAGAGCAGAAGGCCTGAATTATTTAGCGACGGTCTATAACGGAATCGATCCGTCGTTGTATCCGTTTCAACCAACTGGCGGAGATGAGTTGGTGTTTCTGGGTCGGATTCATCCGGACAAGGGTGTTCATCTGGCGATCGAAGTTGCGCAGCGGAGTAGGCTGCCCTTGACCATTGCGGGCATCATCCAGGACGAGACTTACTTCCGCGAACAGATAAAACCCCATCTCGATGATCGACAAATCCGCTTTATCGGGCCGGTCGACGTGCAGGGAAAAAATGACTTGTTCGCAAGGGCACGAGCTCTACTTCACTTGAATACCATTCCCGAGCGATTCGGGCTCGTCCTAGTCGAAGCCAACGCGGCGGGCGTTCCTGTTATCGCTATGGACCTTGGCTCATGTAGAGAGGTGATCAGCGAGGGCCGGACCGGTTTTCTGGTGAGCAACTCCACTGATGCAGTTCGGGTCCTTAGACGAGTTTCCGAAATCGATCGGCGTGCTTGCCGGAGCCGTGTCCAAGAGAACTTCTCGATCGATGTCATGGTGCAGGCGTACGAGCGTGTCTACTCGACAATCTTCGATCTGGAAGCTCAGAGGCGAGCATGAAACAGGACATCGTCCGACGATACGAACACAATCCCATCCTGACGAAAGCCGAGATTCCCTATCCGGTGGAAACGGTTCACAACGCGGCGGTAGTGAAGCATGAGAGTGAATACATCATGCTTTTCCGGTCCCATCTGCGAACGGGACGTTCAATCATAGGCTTGGCCCGCAGTTCGGATGGGTTCCATTTCACGTGCGATCCGGAACCATTTCTGACCCCGGAACGCACTGGCCTTTTCGCCGAGTATGAGGCATTTGGTGTCGAGGACCCACGCGTGACGAAGTTGGATGGTGAGTACATCATCACCTACAGCGCCTATTCGCAAAATGGAGTTCGAATCGCGCTAGCTAAGACAAAAGATTTTAGTTGCGTAGAAAGAGTGTCTCTCATCACGCAGGCGGACTATCGCAACGTAGTGCTTTTTTCCGAAAAGTTTGACGGATTATACGCCCGGCTCGATCGCCCTCATTCAGAAATCTCTCCATGGTCGATCTGGATCTCCTATTCGCCGGACCTGCGCTTTTGGGGCGAGTCTGAGCTCATCATGAAGCCCGAACCATATCACTGGGACGAGATGAAAATAGGCCCTGGCGCGCCGCCGATCAAAACGGCCCAAGGATGGCTGTCCATCTACCACGGAGTGTTTCAGACCATGGATGGATCGGTCTATCGTCTAGGTGTAGCTCTTCACGACCTGCAGAACCCGGCAAAGATCATCGGCGTGGGCGACTCGTGGGTTTTGCAACCCGAGGCTCCCTGGGAAGTCACCGGATACGTTCACAACGTGGTATTCACCTGCGGCGCCGTGCCCGAACCGGATGGAACGGTAAAGATTTATTGGGGTGGCGCCGACACGGTTATGTGTGTAGGAGAAGCAAGTATCCTGGACCTCGTCGCCCTGTGCCTCGAGCGCGGCAGGCGCGCCAAATAGTCTAGCGATGGTGACCTCGTCCCTTACTAATCCAGAAAACGTTCCATCTAAAGATCTCTCGCGTCTACCGTAAAACCGGGCGAAAACGTAGTCAAGTTTCGGGATGGTAGTCTGTCCATCCAACCACCCATAATGAGAACAAGTTAGAGCTAGTCATTTGTATCGCGCCCGGAATCTCGCGCGGAAAATGGATTTCCGTTTGATGCGGATTATCGGCTGACTCTGCTCCAGCGACCACTCAACGGCAGCTGCCAAGCCGTAGAAGACAGGTGTAGATGAAAGCTTTCGCATCATTCGCCCTTAAACGCCCTTATACGTTCGTTGTTCTCGCGATCCTGATTGTCGTCTATGGCATACAGGCCATTCTGCGCACCCCCGTCGACGTATTCCCGATCATCGATATTCCCGTTGTCGCGGCCGTTTGGAGCTATACCGGCCTGCTTCCGAATGACATCTCCGGCCGCATCACGTATTACTACGAACGTGCGGTAACCTCCACGGTCGAAGGTATCGAGCATCTGGAAAGCGATTCGTATTTCGGCCGGAATGTAGTCCGTATCTTCTTCCAACCCGGCACTGAGATCGGCAAGGCTGAGGCAGAAGTCTCGTCCATCTCTCAAACCATCGTGCAGCAGTTGCCGCCGGATATCTCGCCGCCGATGGTCATGTCGCTTGACGCATCGTCGGTCCCGGTGATGACGCTGCAAGTTACGGCGGAGAACATGACGCCTGCCCGGCTCTATAACTTGGCAATTACGCGTCTCCGGCCGCAGTTAGTCACAGTGCCGGGGTCAGTAATTCCTCACCCGTATGGAGGAGCGTCGAATACGGTGCTGGTCGCGCTCGATCAGCAACGTCTGCGATCGCACAAGCTGAGCGCGATGGATATCTCGAACGCCTTCGATGAGCAGAGTATCGTCTTGCCGGCCGGCGACCAGAAGATCGGAAAGATCGACTGGATGGTGCAGACCAACGCGGTCCCGCAGACGATGGAGGAGTTCAACAACATCCCCATCAAGCAAGTGGGCAACGCCATGGTTCGCTTACGTGATGTCGCGTGGGTGTATCAGGGCGGCCCGCCCCAGACCAACACCGTCCTGGTGAAGGGAAAGCAGGCGGTCATGGTAGTGATCATGAAGGGCGGTGACGCCTCGACTTTGGAGGTGATCAACGGGGTAAAAGAGCTCATTCCGCAGATGACCCGAACGTTGCCGAAAGGGGTAGAAATTAAGGTTCTGACCGATGCCTCTAAGTTCGTGGAGGATTCGGTGAATGACGTGGTGCACGAGCTTGGGCTGGCCACTGGGCTGACCGGCCTTGTGGTGCTGTTGTTCCTTGGATCCTGGCGTTCGACGCTGATTATCGCGACCTCGATTCCGCTCTCTATGCTGACGTCGATTATCCTACTGCACGTCACCGGCGAGACCATCAATGTCATGACACTGGGAGGATTGGCTCTGGCGGTCGGCATCCTCGTTGATAACGCTACCGTCATGATCGAGAACATCGACAGTCACATCGAGCATGGCAAGCCGCTCGCGCTGGCGATTGTCGACGCGGCCGGGCAGATGCTGCTGCCGACTCTTGTCTCGACGATCTGCATTTGCATTGTGTGGTTGCCGTTGTTTCAGCTCGGCGGAGTTGCCGGCTACCTTTTCAAGCCGTTGGCTCTGGCAATCATCTTCGCCATGTTTCCGTCCTTCGTACTCTCGCAAACACTAGTGCCGGCAATGGCCAACTGGATGTTAGGTAGGCAGATCGAAGCGCACAAACGACGTCACGATCCGGACCATCGGCCCGGTCTCTTCGAGCGTTTTCAGAGGGGTTTCGATAAAGGATTTCTAGCATTCCGCAACGGCTATCGCATTCTTCTCGAGATGGCGGTTGATCGGCGCCTGGTGTTCGGTGCCGTATTTCTCGGCGCAAATCTCGCCTCCTTCCTGTTGATTCCGTATCTGGGCCGAAATTTTTTCCCGGAGATAAAGAGTGGAGTGCTGCAGATGCACATGCGGGCTCCCGTCGGCACGCGTATCGAAGTCGCAGGCCGCGAAGCCGTGCTCGTAAATAAGGAGATCGCGAGATTACTGCCCGGGCAAGTGGATGATGTTCTTGACAACTGTGGCCTTCCTGTTGGCGCGCATAACCAGGCATTTATTCCCACCCCGACAATTGGCACGCAGGATTGCGACCTGACGATTACCCTTCACAATCCGGAATCGCCGGTCTGGGAGTACCGGGAGACGCTGCGAAAAGGCCTGTCGGAGAAATTCCCGGGCACGCAGTTTACATTCCAGGCGGCCGAGCTGACTGACAAAATCTTGAACTTCGGCCTGCCTGCTCCGATTGATGTACGCATCTCTGGCGTGAATCTGCAAGAAAACTACGACTTTGCCAAAACGATGGTAGCCAAGCTGCGTCATGTAACCGGAATCTCGGACGTTGCGATTCAGCAGACTATGACGACTCCGACGCTCTTTCTCGATGTCAAGCGGCAATACGCCCTTCGTACGGGAATGAAGGAAGCTGATGTCGCAACCAACGAACTGGTAACCCTCTCCGGAAGCCAACAGGTAAAGCAAGACTACTGGCTCGATCCGGAAACCGGGCTGTCCTACTTAATCAACATTTACACGCCCCAGAAGCATTTAACGTCCATGAATCATCTGGAGACTATCCCCGTTACAGCCGGCGATGGCAACCCGGAAAACCGGACGCCGCAGCTGCTGGGTGCGATGGGCGATATCCGGGCAGTGGGAACGCCGGGCGAGGTATCGCACTACAACATCCTTCCGGTCATCGATATCTACGCAGCGAATGAAGGTCGTGACCTCGGCGCCGTCGCGGAGGACGTGCAGAAAATTGTGGACGAGCATCAGAGCAAGTTGCCCCAAGGGTCGCTCATGAGCAGCCGCGGCCAGGCGGACACGATGAACGGCGCCTACAAACAACTGTTGACAGGTCTGGGCATCTCAATCCTGCTGGTGTTCCTGGTCATCGTCGTAAACTTCCACAGCTGGCTCGATCCGCTGATCATCATCACGGCTCTGCCCGCCGCCCTCGCTGGGATTGTGTGGGCTTTGTTTGTCACCAAAACGACCCTGTCGGTGCCCGCCCTGACCGGAACGATCATGTGCATGGGCACCGCAACGGCGAACTCCATCCTGGTGGTGGCATACGCTCGAGAGCGGCTAGAGGTGCATGGCCATGCGGCGCGCGCTGCGGTTGAGGCTGGTTACGCCCGGATCCGGCCGGTCATTATGACGGCGCTCGCCATGATGATCGGTATGCTTCCGATGTCGATGAGCAACTCTCAAAATGCTCCGCTCGGCAGAGCAGTGATCGGGGGACTTGCATTGGCCACTGTGGCGACACTGCTATTTGTTCCGTGCATCTTTGCGATGCTACATCGCGACCACGAAGTAATTCCAGTAAAAGAGGAAGGCCACCATCACCATGAATAAAGGCCGGATTATCATCATTCTCATTCTTGCCTTCGCTTTACTTGGCGGAGGTATCACGCTGGTCGCAACAGGTATCGCTGCTCGCGAAGAAACGCTGGTGAAGTTAGAGAAGCGAACCGAGGAAGCCGCGATTGAGAACGTGAGTGTCGTCATTCCCCGGCGGGGCGAAGCGATGCGCGAACTGGATCTTCCCGGAGATGTCACGGCGTGGTACGAGGCTACGATCTACGCCCAGGTCGCTGGCTATGTCGACATGTGGGACAAGGACTACGGCGCGGTAGTCCGCCGCGGCGAAGTACTCGCCACCATTAACACCCCTAAGCTCGATGCGCAATATCGCGCGGCCAAGGCGAAGGTAGATCTCGCTACTGCAAAGCTGGGTCTGGCGGCGCTGACGGCGAAACGCTACAAGAAGCTGGAAGGCACGCAAGCCGTCTCAAAACAACAGGTCGACGTGCAGGCTGCGAAGGCCATCATGCAGACAGCCGAGGCGGAAGCATCGAAGCACGAACTGGCGCAGTTCGAAGCTTTGGAAGCCTTTCGGACGGTCGTCGCGCCCTTTGACGGGATCGTCACCGCTCGTAAGGTCAACGTGGGCGACTATGTCAGCGAGGCCGGGGGACCCCTGGGGAACGACGGCGACGCGTCGGAATTATTCACTGTGGCCGATGTTCATAAGCTACGTATCTTCGTCCACGTTCCACAGGACTATATCGATATTTTGAAGCCCGGCGTCACCGCCGAAGTTACAGTTCCGCAGCACCCCGGCAAGGTGTATCGCGCCAAGTATCTGACGGATGCATCTGCGCTTGACAAGGATTCCCGCACTGTCACGACCGTGTTGGTTATGGATAATCCCGGCAATAAAGTGTGGCCAGGATCGTACGCCGAGGTTCATTTCCATGTTCCTGCTGAGTCGAGAACGCTGCTGATTCCAGAAAACGCGCTGATCTTCCAGGAACGCGGACAGGAAGTTGCTGTTGTTGATAGCGATAACCGGATTTCTTTGAGGAAGGTCGAAATCGGCCGAAACCTCGGGGCCGATGTCGAAGTCATTTCCGGAGTTCAATCGGGTGACCGCGTGGTCAATAATCCTTCGGCGGGTTTGTTGGATGGTGAGATTGTGAAAGTGGTTGGCGCCACGCCCGGATATAACGACGTAGCGCCAGCCGCGACTCCGGCGATCAGGCGGCCCGATAGGAAGTCCCGGCCGCAGCTGACGTCAAAGGCCGAATTGAAGGCGAAGACCCGGGCAGGGAAATAAGCAGGTCTAGCGAATGACCTCGAAGAAAGTTTTGGGACGTCGGCTTGCGGCATCCTTAGTTGCTTTATTTACTCTCCTGACCTCCTGCAACCGGCCGCCAAAGTATACGCCTCCGGTGCCGCCGCTCACGCCAGAGTGGAGCGGCGAAGGGGTTTTCAAGATCGCGACTCCGCAAGACGGTGTCTTGCGCAAGGATTGGTGGACACTGTTCGGCGACCCGCGGCTGAACGACTTGGAGCAGAAGGCCGCTGCGGCGAATCCTGATCTGCAGGCTGCCGCGGAACGCTTCCTTCAGGCGCGTTACATCATCACGAAAACCAACTCCCGGCTGTTGCCGCATTTGGGCCTGGGAGCGTTCGCCAGCGACAACAAGAGTTCGGAAAACCGTCTCTTCCGCTCGCCGGACAGCCCAATTTATGATCCCGATGTCGGCTACGCGGGTGTGGCCTCCTGGGAGCCGGACATCTGGTCCCGGATTCGCAATGCCCGGCAAATGAATAAAGAACTCGCTCAGTCGAGCGCTGCGGATCTGGCTCTGACCAAGTTAAGTATTCAAGCTGAGTTGGCCGCCGATTACATGCTTCTCCGCGGTCTTGACGTGCGGGACGCTGTCTTTCGTCAGTCGATCGACCTGTTTCGCAATGCTCTCAAGCTCACGCAGATCCGCTTTGAGGGAGAGATCGCCCCGCGTGGGGACGTCACCCGAGCGCAGGCTCAGCTGAGTAGCACCGAGGCCGAGGAACTGGCCATTCGAATGGATCGCTCACTGTTAGAGCACGCCATCGCGATCCTTACGAATCAGTCGCCCTCCAGTTTTTCTATTCCTCCGGAAGACGAATTTCATGTGCATGTTCCGACCATCCCGATCGGGATACCCTCCACGCTTTTGGAGCGGAGGCCAGACATCGCATCGGCTGAGAGGCGTATGGCCGCGGCGAATAGCGCCATCGGTATCGCCAAGGCCGCGTTCTACCCGCATATCCGCATCGACGCGGTCGCGGGCTTTTCGGATAGTGGTTTTGGTCTGTTAAATCTCGCGAATAGCCTTTGGAGCTATGGCATGAGTACTGCTGTGCCCATCTTTAAAGGGGGCGCTCGGCGAGCCGAACTGCAGCGCAGTTATGCGGAATACCGGCAGACTACGGATGAATACCGTTCGATCGTATTGAACGCGTTTCGCGAGGTGGAGAATTCTCTTTCGCGGCTTCGTTACCTCAGCGGCGAGGAGTCGAAACGCCACGAAGCCACTGCAGCGGCCCTTCAGACTCAGGACCTCCAGATGCAACTGTACACGGGAGACCTGACAAACTACCTCGATGTGGTAGTTGCTCAAGTTACCGCGTTGGAGGCCAGACTTGCCGAAGTGGAAGTCCAAACGGCCAGGTTAGAAGGTTCAGTCGGTATGGTCCGAGCGCTTGGCGGCGGGTGGGATGTGACAGAGTTGCCGGCGCAAGACCGCCTGGCACCCATGAAGGCAACCCAGTACAAAAATTTGGATCATCCGGCACCCTTGGATGGCCCGAAGCATTAGGGCAAGGAACGGTTTGAATCGCGACGCGCGCGCAACTTCCGTGGAACCCCGTACTTTGTAGTGCATTTCCGGCAGCGCAATGGTGGGTTTAGGGGATGGTGTCAGGACACCCGCCGCCGTAGCCTTGAATTTGGGGTAGGTTTTTGGAACACAAGAAGGTACTCCTCGTGCTGTCACTTGGCTTCGGGCTAGCGACCATACTCTTGATCGCCGCGGCATTTATCAATGCTCGTAGCTTACGCACAATTCAAGTGAGCACCGAGCGTCTGCTGGAGGAGCGCCGCCCGACAGAGGGACTAATCGAGGCACTGGATCGGGAGAACGCTCGGCTTGGTTCCATCCTCGTTCACCTGTCAGCGGACGGGGGCACCGTGCGTAACCCGGAAGATACACTCGCCACGCTACAAGCAGTCCAGAAACGGATCGTTGAGTTGGCTGGACAGGCTCCTCTTGACTCAAAACAGTGGACACAACTTTTGAATGCCACCAGTTCCCTGCAAGACGAGACCATTAAAGGTCTCTCCGATGGCCGTATGACTCCTTTGGAGATTGAACATGTTATAGCGGCGCATGTTGGCTATATGAGCGCGGCTAGTAGTTTGCTCCGTTCCGCTTACAAACATACCAGCGAAGTCCAAGGATTGATACGTGAGCAATCGGGAGAACTCGCGGCAGAATCCTCGTGGCTGTTAACTTTCTGTGTCCTGGTTGGGGCAGCACTCGGTGGGTTCAGTATCTATCTCACGAACGATGCATTCCGGCGATTGGAGTGGCGCACGGAAGAACTAGCGCGAGTTTCGTGGCATATGTTGGAAGGACAAGAGGCGGCCGCTCGGCGATTCTCACACGAGATGCACGACGAACTCGGCCAGATCCTCACCGCCATGCGTTGCATGATCGCCACTGTAACTCCCGAGGAGTTTGTGGTTCGGCGTGGGTTATATTTGGACGCCTTGGATCAAGCAGTAAGCGCCATGCGCGAGCTTTCGCAGTTATTACGGCCGGTAATCCTCGATGACTTCGGGTTGAATGAGGCGCTACGTTGGCTGAGCGATGGTTTTGAGGACCGGACGGGCATAGTTTGCAGCTATGAGTCGAACTGCGACTTGCAGCGGTTCGATGGTGAGATAGAGACTCACCTCTTCCGGATCGCACAAGAGTCCTTGACGAACATTGCACGGCATTCGGGCGCCACAAAAGCTGCCGTGAGTTTGAGCCGTGGACAGGACACACTAATTCTTACGATCGAAGACAACGGATGCGGTCTAACGCCTAAGGAGCATCGTAAAGGCGCCAGTCTCGGCGTCATCGGAATGCAAGCTCGGGCACATCAGATTGGCGGCGAACTGCATATGCGGCGCGGGGAATTGGGAGGAGCCATGATTCGAGTACTAGCACCGGAACGGAGGCGAAGCGAAGATGCCGCAGCATAAGACGCG
>CAYTVP010000018.1:0-23027 GCA_964441675.1 uncultured Solibacteraceae bacterium
GCCAGCCCCAACAATCCCCTTACCGCGCGAGTGATGGTGAACCGCATCTGGCAGCACCACTTCGGCCATGGGCTGGTCGGCACGCCCAATGACTACGGCCACATGGGCGACGCTCCTACTCATCCCGAGCTTTTAGACTGGCTGGCGAACGAGTTCGTCCGGCAGGGTTGGAGCGTAAAGGCGATGCATCGCCTGATCGTCAACACCCGCGCCTATCGGCAAGCAAGCTGGTATACAAACGAGCAGAACCAGAAGATCGATCCCGGTAATCAGCTTCTTTGGAAAATGCCGCTGCAGCGGCTGGAAGGCGAGGCGATTCGGGATTCGATTCTGGCGGTCAGTGGCTCGTTGAGCTTAAAGATGGGTGGGGCTGGTGTATTTCCGGAAGTTGATCCGGAAGTGTTGCGCGGCGCGGCTTATCAGGTATGGCCGAAAACCACAGATGGTCCGGAGATGTGGCGGCGGAGCGTCTACGTTACACAGATGCGGTCAATCACAGCTCCGCTTTTGGATCTATTCGATCCGCCGGATAGCATTAGCTCCTGCGCGGCCCGCAATGTGACAACGGTGGCTCCGCAGGCGTTGCAGCTACTCAACAACAAATTCGTGGCCGGACAATCGGAAATTTTCGCGGACCGCTTAGTCAATGAAGTTGGCCGCGATCTTACCGGGCAAATAAACCGGGCGTTTCAACTGGCATTCGGCCGGCCCCCAACGCCGCAGGAGGCGCAAAAGGCGATCCAGTTCATCGAAGATCAGCGAAGCTATCATCGTGAGCGGAAGCTGGAGCTTGAACAGCAAGGCGCTGATCCGGCTGAAGTTCTTACGCCAGATAGAGCGGCATTGGTTGATTTTTGTCACTCACTGATCAACCTGAACGAATTTCTCTATATCAACTAGGAAAGAGTCATGGACCGCGTAACGAATGACATTGCCAGGCGATTTACAAGACGGGAGCTCCTCTGGGGTGTTGGCAACGGCATCGGCGGACTTGCGTTGTACGATCTTTTGGCACGAGATCGTCTATTGGCTGCTGAAGCAATCGACCTTTCGCCCTTAAGCCCGAAGAAACCGCATTATGAGCCAAAGGCTCGCTCAGTTATTTCTCTGTTCATGAATGGCGGCACCAGCCAGATGGATACGTTTGACCGTAAGCCGGCGCTGGACAAGCATCATGGCGAAGCTCCTCCAAAGAGCCTGAATATTGAGACGTTCTTTCCGTATCCCGGTACATTTCTGAAGAGTCCGTTTGAATTTCAGCGCTACGGGCAGTCCGGCTACGAAGTTTCGGAGCTGTTTCGCCACACGGCCGAATCCATCGATGATATTGCGCTGATTCGATCTATGCGGGCCCTCAGCAATAATCACAATCCAGCCATTCTTCAGATGATGACAGGCTTCATCCAGCCCGGCCGGCCGTCACTTGGTAGCTGGGTAGCGTATGGATTGGGAACGGAAAATCAGAATCTGCCGGCGTTTGTTGTTCTTCTGGACAAAACCGGTGGTCCTCTCGGCGGCGCACAGCAGTGGAGCGCGGGATTTGTTCCGGCAGCGTATCAGGGAACGCCGCTGCGCAATCAAGGTGATCCGATTGCCGACTTGGCGTCGCCGAAGTTCGTTGCAGGAAAGCAGCAACGCGCCAGACTGGACTTCATTCGGGAAATGAACGAAATGAAGCTCGCCGAGAGCGGTCAGAGTCCGGACCTGGCGGCACGCATCGCATCGTATGAGTTGGCCTACCGCATGCAGAGCCATGCGCCCGATGCAGTGGACCTTACGAAGGAAACCGAGGCCACGAGAAAACTTTACGGAATCGATGACCCGGAATGCGAACATTTTGGCCGGAATTGCCTTCTGGCACGCAGGCTGGTAGAACGGGGCGTCCGGTTTGTTCAACTATATGCGGGGAGCAACGCGGCCGATTCCTGGGATGCGCATGGCGATATCGAAGGGAATCACCGGAAACGCGCCCGCGCAGCCGACAAGCCGATTGGCGGCTTACTGAAAGATCTCAAGTCACGCGGCCTGCTCGATTCGACTCTCGTTGTATGGCACACGGAATTCGGCCGCTTACCGGTTTCGCAGTCGATCAATGGGCGGGATCACAACCCGAAGGGGTTTACGGTTTGGCTCGCGGGCGGCGGCGTGAAGGGTGGCAGTGTAGTCGGTGCGACTGACGAATTCGGCTACGCCGCTTCGGAGGAGCCCCGCACGATCAATGATCTCCATGCCACGGTCCTTCATCTGCTGGGACTCGACCATACAAAGCTGACCTACGTTCACAACGGCCGCCCGCACCGGCTAACCGATGTATCGGGCGACGTCATCAAGAAGGCATTGGCTTAACTTAAGAAGATAGTAGATCTGATATAGATTCGCGCGACACTCTTGTCGACGCTAAGGGAGAATCATGAAGGCTTGGCGATTTTATGGGTTCGGTGATATGCGTATGGACGAGGTTCCTACGCCAGAATGCAAACCGGGCCATGTGATTGTGAAGACGCTGTGCGTGCAGCCCAGTGTCACAGAAGCTCAGTTGGCATTCGGCATTCGGACGCTTGCGTTTGACAAGATCAAGCAGCGTCTGGAAACAGAGGCTCCTGTCCAATTGTTCGGCCATGAGTTCTGCGTCAGAATCGTGGAAACCGGTCCCGGCGTCGAGCGTTTTCGAGTGGGCGATCGCGTAGCTGCCCGCGCCAAGCTTCCCTGCGGGGAGTGCCAGCTTTGTTTGGGTGGGCGCAATCATCTCTGTCGCAAAGGGCCCATCATCGGATTTCAACTGCCTGGGTGTTTCTCAGAGTATGCCATCCTGCCGGAGATTGCGTTGGTGAAAGTCGATGAGAGGATCAGCGACAGCGAGGCGGCTTGCCTGCAATCGCTAAGCGATAGCGTTGCGGCGGTCGAGACCGCACAAATTGCGATGGGTGACACCGTGGCCGTTTTCGGGCAAGGCAGCATGGGGATTGAATGCATGCAGATCGCACGGAATAGCGGAGCGGGCCTGATTATTACGGTGGACGTCCGCGAGGAAGCCTGCCGCATCTCAAAGGAACTGGGCGCGGACTACGCGCTGAATGCTACCGAATGCGATCCCGTCCAGGTCATTCGGGACTTGACCGAAGGGAATGGCGCGGACGTCGTCTTCGAATGTGCAGGCGGAAGTCCGAAACAAGGACTAGCCGGAAGCCGCAGCCTGACCCAGGCAATTGACGCAGTGCGGTCCGGCGGCAAGATTGTAGGTGTCTCCTGGTTCGGACAGCCGCTTGAAGTGGACATCGATCTGTTGCGCGAGCGCAGCCTTCGCTACATTTTTCCGGATATCAGCACGCTGGCGAACCTGGAGCATACAGTCCGACTGGTTGCCTCCGGCCGGGTGCGTCTGAAACCGACCATCACTCACGTGCTGGAGGGAATCGCACGGGTGCCGGAATCTTTCGAGATCACCGCCAATAAAGGGAAGTACAAGGCGATCAATCCGGCGCAGGTGATGATGTGAAGAAGTCAGCGAGCATTCGCAAGCGCCTGTTGGCGTTGCGTCCGGCACTCTTGTCCGACGCTCTGGGCAAGACCGGAGCCATGGATCATGACATGCACTGCTGGTCTGCCAACGACCGCATGGCTGGTCCGGCTTTCACTGCACAGGTGCACACCGCCGACATTCTGATGGTAGGTAAGGCCCTGTCGGATTGCCCGAAGGATCACGTTCTGGTGATCGATGGACAAGGCGAGCGGAATACCGCACTTTGGGGCGCAATTACGACTACCGCCGCGCGGCTGAAGGGTTTGGCCGGCGTCGTAAGTGACGGGGCTATTCGCGATGTCGGGCAGATCCGGCGGGATCGCCTGCCAGTGTTCGCGCGCGCTGTCGTTCCCAATGCCGGTGGGGCCGAATATCGCGGTGAGACTGGCATTCCGATCCAGTGCGGCGGCGCAGTGGTGCGGCCTGGGGATTGGATCGTGACTGACGAAGATGGTGTTGTAGTCGTTCCGGCGGAGCGTCTGGAGTCTGCCCTGGATGTA
Source organism: uncultured Solibacteraceae bacterium (assembly GCA_964441675.1). Classification (GTDB taxonomy): domain Bacteria; phylum Acidobacteriota; class Terriglobia; order Bryobacterales; family Bryobacteraceae; genus JAPKYZ01. The sequence continues at coordinate 4,021 of CAYTVP010000018.1, forward strand.
GCGGAGCGCTTGCGAAAGGTCGAGCGGGAAATCTCGCTGCGCGTTCAGAAAGGCGCCGATCTGGGTGCCTTGCTGCGATACGACGAATTGTTGGCATCCAAGACTTCCACCGGCGGGCTCCCGCAGTTTCGGTTCGAAAAAGATTAGTCCTACATTCGGCGATCCCCTGAGGTTCCTGCGCTGTCGCAGAAGCGCAGGATATGATTCCAGCATCGGAATGCGGACACCTCTGAAGCAGATCGTCGTTTCTCTATCACTGGCAGGAATAACACTGGCACTGGTCTCATGCGGGAGTGCCAAAACCGCCGACCTTGTTATCTATGGCGCGACCTCCGGTGGAATTGCTGCTGCCATCCAGGCGAAGCGCATGGGTAAAAGCGTTATTGTGCTTGAGCCGGGCCGACATATCGGCGGCCTTACCACCGGAGGTCTGAGTTGGACAGACATCGGCAACAAAATGGTCATCGGAGGGATCGCCCGCGAGTTTTACCAGCGGATCAAGAAAAAGTACGACGATCCGAAAGAATGGACTTCCGAAACGCGCGACGAATACTTTGAACGGCGCCGCGGCCCGAACCAAAAGAACGAAGATGCGATGTGGACGTTCGAGCCCAAGGTCGCAAGCGCGGTTTATAACGAAATGCTGTCGGAAGCAGGCATCAATGTCATTACCGGGGCGCGGCTTGATCTTGGCCCCGGTAAAGGCATTGTCAAAGAGAACGGGCGGATCAGCGCCATCGTGATGGAAGATGGCACTCAGCATCGCGGCAAGATTTTTGTCGATGCTACCTACGAAGGCGACCTGATGGCAAAGGCCGGTGTCACCTATACGGTAGGACGCGAGAACAATTCCGACTACGACGAAACCTGGAATGGCTCGCAGCCCAATCATTTCCACTATCACCAATTTCCCAAGGGCGCGAATGTCGACCCGTACGTAGTGCCGGGAAAGCGAGACAGCGGGTTGCTGCCGATCATCGATTCCTCTGGCCCCGGAGAAGAAGGCAAGGGCGATCGCCGAATCCAGGCCTATTGCTTTCGGATGTGCCTGACCAGCGATCCGAAGAATATGCTGCCGGTCGAAAAGCCTGAGGGTTACGACGAAAAGGATCATGAACTGTTGCTGCGCTTCATTGAGACCGGTCAGTATCACGAGCCTTCCAGTAAGTACGACCCAATTCCGAATCTGAAGACCGACACAAACAATCACGGCGCAGTCTCCACTGACTATATGGGTGCGAACTGGGACTATCCGGAGGCCGGCTACGACGAGCGCAACAAGATCATCCAGCGGCACGAGGTCTATCAAAAGGGCTACCTGTGGACGCTGCAAAATCATCCGCGCGTTCCAGCGAAGCTTCGCGACTATTACAAACAGTGGGGATTGCCGAAGGACGAATTTACGAATAACGGTGGCTGGCCAACGCAACTTTACATACGGGAAGCACGGCGTATGATCGGCCCCTTGGTGATGACCGAACATCACGTGATGGCGCGTCAGGTGGTTGAGGACCCGGTAGGGATGGGCGCTTATGGCATGGACTCCCACAACGTGCAGCGCTACGTGACGAAGGCCGGATTCGTGCGCAACGAGGGCAATGTGCAGGTTGGCGGGTTCCCGCCGTATCCCATTAGCTATCGATCTATTGTTCCGAAGAAGGAGGAAGCCGCAAATCTCCTTGTGCCAGTGGCCCTTTCCGCGACGCACATCGCCTATGGTTCCATTCGGATGGAGCCGGTGTTCATGGTTCTGGGCCAGTCGGCCGCCACGGCAGCGGCAATCGCAATCGACAAAGATGCTGCGGTGCAGGACGTCAGCTACGCTGTTCTTCGAGCGCGACTACTGGCTGATAAGCAGATACTGGAGGCTCCTGAAGAGCTGAGCAGGGGCGACATCGATCCCAAGCAGCTCGAAGGAATCGTGATTGACAATCAGTTCGCCAAGCTGAGCCCGGCATGGAAAGGCAGTGGGTCATATCAGCCACGGCTGGGCCCGTCGTATTTCCACGACCTGGACGCGAGGGATGGCAGCGCAACGGCACGCTTCGACGTGAAAACCGAAAAGGCGGGGCGCTACCGAATTAAGCTGCTGTTTCCACCACATCCAACTTTTGCCACGAACGTACCAGTGGAAATTGCCGCAGGTGGCAAGCGATATCGCACGACTGTGAATGAACGGAAATCCTCCGATTGGATCGGAACTTACGATTTGCCCGCGGAGTTCAGCGTGACGGTCACCAACCGCGGCACCAACGGAATCGTCGCTGTGGACGGACTTCAGATTGCACCCGCAAAATGATTACTTGCCCGCCGCCATGATTTCCTGGAGACGGCTCCGCTATGTATTACTCGCGGCGAAGCGCCAAGAGCGCGTCAATAGCGGCGGCTCGCCGTGCCGGGATCCAGATAGCGCCAAGGGCAGCCGCCGATAGCAGTAGCGGCACAAGCAGGAACGTCAACGGGTCGCGCGAGTTCAACCCGGGCAGAATCGATTGCATTCCGAACGATGCCACAAGAGCAAGGCCAATTCCTGCGATGATTCCACTACACACCGGTGCCAATCCCGAACGGATCACGAGTGACAGAATATCGCGGCGCTGCGCTCCAAGCGCTACTCTGATTCCAATCTCGGGAATCCGCTGGCTGACAGAAAAAGTTACCACCCCATAAACGCCGGTCAATGCCAGCAGTAAAGCCAGGCTGCCGGCAAGCGTTCCATGAAGTAATACCGGTCGTAAAGCCTCAGCCTGCCTCTCGATCATCGAACCCAGTGTTACTACGGTCGCTGCCATTTGCGGATCGATCTCCTTCAAAGTCTCTCGGATTCCCGTTACCGCCGCGCGGGTGCTGCCCGACACGCGAACGAGCATTGCCGGGGGCTTGGCTTGGCGTATATCGAGAGGGGCGTAATAGAATGGCCCGTCGTCACGCATAAAGCTCACACTTTGCACGTCCCTGCAGATTCCGACCACCTGATGGACGATATTGGCACGAAAGGTCCTGCCGATTGGGTCCTGATTCGGCCAATACCGGCGGGCCATTGCTTCCGAAATGACTACAGGAGTGACCACGGTGGATTCTCCGGTCCTCAAAAGCCGGCCGCGAACCAGCGGGATCGCGAGTGTCGAGAAGTACTCCGGCGTCACGCGCCGGCATGCTGGATCGCGATTAAAATCACGGGTTCGAGGAAACGGCTCTCCATCAATCTCGGTGAGTTCGGTCGAACTGCGTCCCAGCCACGGCGCGGGAGAAGCGAAGCCTATCTGGGCAACACCTGGTAGGGCCCGCACGCGCGATTCGAGTTCCTGGTAGAAAGCCGGCGGAGGCTCGAAGCCTGACAGCACCGATGCCAGCGTGACACTGACCACTTGCTTTGTCTCAAATCCGGGATGGTAGGAAAGATAGCTCTGCTGCGTCCGCATGAAGAGACCTGCCTCGACCAGCAGCAGCAGGCTAAGAGCAACCTGCACCGACACCAATCCATTCCGAAGCCTTGACCTGCGGCGACCTGTGGTTACCGCCGCACTAGTTCCTTTCAACGACTCGGCAACATTTGGGTGAAGGGATTCCACGGCGGGTGACAAGCCTGCGATTACTCCGGTGGCGAGAGCTACGCCGATGCAATAAAACAGCACCCTTGCATCCAGATACATATCGAAGGGCGCCTGGCCGAGCTGCAACGAATGCCACAACGCGGCGGGCGCCTGCCGGGCGATAGCGAGACTGAGGCCGGCTGCGATTCCGCTCAACAGCAGGCTTTCGGTGAGCAACTGCCGGATTAGGCGGAATCGGCCGGCGCCGAGCGATAACCTTACTGCGATCTCGCGCTGGCGGGCGGCGGAACGCGATAGCAACAGCGTTGTGATGTTTACACACGCCAGTAGAAGTAGCAATATAGTGCTGCCGAGGGTCACGGCAATGATCAGAGCTGCTCTCTCCCTGATATCGGGCATCTGCGCGAGCGACCCATCAGTCACGATCAATGACGTGATCCGTCCTGGGACATCCTCATCGGCGCGCCGCGCCAACACACTCAGTTCCTGCTGCACTTGCGTTCGCGTGTAATCGCGATTGCGACGACCGATCACGTTTAACCACTGGGCGTGGGGATCGGCGAAATAATCGTCTGCCGGACGTAGGCTCTCCATCATCGTGTAGGGGAGCCATACATCGGTTTGGCTGACCCCGGCCGCACCGTTGAGCGGAATGTCGGGCGCAACACCCACAACAGTGAGCGGAACCCTGTTCAGATGGATTACCTGACCGATTACGCCAGGATTCGCTTTCCACCGGGAGCGCCAAAAGCTTTCACTTACAACAACCACAGGGGGCGAATAGCAGCGGCGCACACTCATCCGCCCTCAGATAGCGCCCCAAAACCGGAGATCCTCTCCGAATGACATCGAAGAAGTTACAAGAAACAAGCCCGGTCCGTATGCTGGCAGACTCTGGTCCGGCCAGGGTTAGGGACAAAAGCCGGTATGCCGCCAACGACTTGAGTGATTTCGCCGAGTCGCGATACCGGATATAGTCCGGTTGCGACATTCCGCCATCAGAGAACCGAAGAGCATAATGGCCGGAGAACTTCGGATAAATACTGACGAAAGTGCCGGGCTCGGTGCGTATCCAGGGGCGTAACAGAAAACCATTGAGCAAGCTGAATACGCTCACGTTCAACGCGATGCCGACGGTGAGCGTAGCGACGATAGCTACGCTCGTCCATTTGCTTCGCGCGATCAACCGGAGACCGAACCGGATGTCCTGCCAGATTGTATCCAGCCAGTACATTGGGTCACGTTCGCGGGATATTTCCTTGACAGACCCGACATTGCCGAAAGCACGCAGCGCCGCGTTCCGAGCAGCTTCAGGATCCATCCCGCGGGCAATATTCTCCGCTGTTTCCTCCTCGAGATGGGACTCTACTTCCTCGTCCAGCCGTTTGCGCCTGCGCCAGAACATCTCAGTCCGCTTCCTCTTGTGCGTGCTGCAGGACCCGCCCGATCGCCCGCACCATTCGCTGCCATTTGCCGGTTTCCGCGGTAAGCTTCTTCCGCCCGGCGGCTGTGAGTTCGTAGAAACGCGCGCGCCGTTTTAGCTCGGAGGTGCCCCATTTCGACTTGATCAGACCTTGCCGCTCCAGACGTTGCAATGCGGGGTAAAGCGATCCGTGATCCACGAGCAGATCCTCTTCGGAAGTGCGTTGAATCGTCACCGCAATACCGTGCCCGTGACGGCGGCCAAAGACCAGAGTTCGGAGAATCAACATGTCCAAAGTGCCCTGGAGCAGCGGCAACGGATGTTCCTCACTCATGATTCCGGTAGATCGCCTACTAGAGAATAGAGGGGTACTAGTAGATTGTCAACTAGACGCGGTGTTGCGGCAGCCCAATCCTATTGCAGAGGAACATTCTCGCGTCTGTCGAGCGTCTCGTCGTCATCAACGCCCTTCCGGGGAATGCCGTATTTTTCCATCCTGTACCTTAGTGCTTTGCGGCTGATATCCAGGTATCTGGCGGCATGCGTTTGGTTGCCGTTGAATTTCTCGAGCGCGCGGACCAGCAGTTCCTTCTCTATACCTTCCAGGCTGATGCCGCGCGCGGGCAGTTCGAGTTGCACCATGTCTATGGCGGGACGCTCCCGCCGAAGAAAATCCGGTAGATCGGAAAGAACGATCTCATCGCCCCGCGCCAGAACCACAATTCGTTCGAGGACATTCTCGAGTTCGCGAATATTACCCGGCCAGCGGTAGTCCTGAAACCGGGACAGCAACGCCGGCGACAGAACAAGATCCGGCCGTCCCTGCTCCTCACGGGCTTTCAGGAAAAAGTGTTCTACTAGCTCCGGGATGTCATCGACGCGATCCCGCAGCGGTGGCAGCTGCAACGGAATCACCGCCAGCCGATAGTACAGATCTTCGCGAAATGTGCTGTCCTCCACCATGGCATGCAGGTTGCGGTGCGTTGCGGCAACGAAGCGGACATTGACTTTCACCGGGGCTGTGGCGCCTACCTTTTCCAGTTCACCTTGCTGAAGCAGTCTCAACAGCTTCACCTGAAGCTCACCGGGCATCTCGCCAATTTCGTCCAGAAACAGCGTTCCTCGATCCGCCATTTCCACTTTCCCGACCTTGTGCGTCATCGCGCCGGTGAACGAACCTTTTACGTGGCCAAAGAGCTCGGATTCCAGCAGATCGCGCGGAATCGCGCCGCAGTTGATCGTGATAAACGGCTTATCGCGGCGGCGACTGTTGAAGTGGATTGCCCGTGCCAGCAGCTCCTTGCCTGTTCCCGTTTCGCCATGAATGAGGATGGTGGATTCGCTGGTTGCGGCCCGGGCAGCAGTATCCAGCAGCGAAAGCAATACCCCCGAATGCCCAATGATATTCTCGAAGCCGTACTTGCTGTCCAGGCTGGCCCGTAAGTTCCGGACCTCCGCCACAAGGCGAAAATGCTCCAGTACACGGTCGACCACCAGGGCCAGCTCTTCGTCGTTGATTGGCTTGGTGAGATAGTCATACGCGCCGGACCTCATCGCCTGTACCGCGCTCTGGATCGTACCGAACGCGGTGATGATGATGACGGGAACTTCAGGATACTCGGCGCGGATTCTATCGAGCAGTTCCATACCGGACAGGCCTGGCATTTTCAAATCCGTCAACACCAGCCCGGGCAGCTCCCGCTCCAGCACAGCCAGCGCCTCCTCGCCATTTCCGGCAGTTGTTACCGAATAGCCGATGTCCTCGAGTTGGGTCTTGATTACCCAGCGAAGGTTTTCATCGTCATCGACTACAAGAATTCGTTTCCGGATCATGTCGTACTCTGCTTTGCGGGAAGGATCACCGAAAAAGTCATTCCTCGATCCTGGTTGCGCTCTGCAACAAGCATTCCACCCATCTGAATCATGATCTGGTGAGCTACCGGAAGGCCAAGCCCGGTGCCATGCTCCTTGGTGGTAAAGAACGGGTCAAACAACCTATCGAGATGAGCCGGAGCAACACCATGCCCCCGGTCGACGACACGGATGGCGACTTTGCCATCTTCGGTAGCAGCTGACAACCTCACCGTTTCTCCGTCAGGGCTGGCTTCGACAGCGTTGATCATCAAGTTCAACAACACTTGCTCCAGTTGCTCCGGATCGCATTCGACTGGCGGCAGGCCGGAGTCGACCGACAATTCGCATTGCACCAGCTCTGCTCGAACGCCATGGCTGGCCAGTTCGACAACATTATCCAGAACCGGTTCGAGTTGAACCGGCTGAAGGCGTGGCTGACGCGGCCGCGCGAAATTGAGAAAGTTGGTCAGCAAGCCGTCCAACCTCTGGCATTCGCTCTCAATGATACTCACGCAACGCGCGTGCTTCGGGTTCAGGTTCTCATTTCGGCGGAGAATGGCGGCGGCGCCGGAGATGCCAGCCAGTGGATTCCGGATCTCGTGCGCCAATCCAGCCGATAGTTGGCCCATTGCAGACAGCCGCTCCACGCGCTTCATACCTTCGAAATTAGCCTGCACTTTTCCATAAACAGAGCTGAGCTGTTCTGCCTTTTTCTGAAGCTCGCCCCTCTGCCGGCGTTGTAGTTCCACAGAAAAGCCCAGAAGGGCACCCAGACAAAGGAGCGCAGCGGCATTCGAGGTCCGAATTGACATCGTGGTGTCGCCAGGCACGGCTAACACAAGCACGGACGAGACCACCGCAGCCGCAACACCTCCCCGCCAACCGGCTGCGAAAGCTGCCGCGGCAAGCGGCAGTCCATAAAAGGCGCTGAGCGTCCCCCGAGCCAGCCAGTCAGCCGTCCCCGCAAGAACTAGAGCCGCTATCGAGACCAGGCCCCAGAACGATGGCGAAACATTTGTTCGAATCAAAACCGTGAGGCCGGTTGTCGCGGCCATTCTCCATTGTTAGAACCTGTACTCTTTCGAGCTACGGAGGCGCATCTCCGGACCATAATGTCCAGCAATGTTCCTTATGGGACAGCGATCTCACTATGACACGCCGGAAAATCTTCGGAAAAGGCGCTTGTCAACGTGGCCCCTCGATTGCTTTACAGAAAGGCGAGAACTTGTAAGTGGGCGACCAGCTATGAAGGACCATATTTTCATCACTAAAGCCGATCTGGAGAAACTGTCTCATCTCATCGAGGGACGGCGGGCTGGACTTCCACCCGACCTCGCTGCGCTCGATAGCTTGGAGCAGGAACTCGACCGAGCGGAAATCGTCGAACCGGAAGCGGTCCCACATGACGTCATCACGATGAATTCCGAAGTGCGTCTTAAGGATCTGGATTCAGGCGAGGTGCGCGCGTACAAGCTTGTGTTTCCTACACAAACCCGTTCTGAAAACAGCGTGTCGATCCTAGCACCGATCGGCATGGCGATGCTGGGCTACCGCGTTGGCGACGTGATCGAGTGGCACGTCCCCAAGGGAGTGCGCCGGCTGGAAGTGTTGGACGTAATCTATCAGCCCGAAGCGGCCGGTGACCGGCGTTAAGTCCTTTGCCAGCGATCCGACGCCGCAAGCGACACTGGCCACGAGTGCCGTCGTAAACAGAACCAGCAGCATCCGGTAAACGGTCCTGTGGAGCTGCGCGCGTCGCAGCTGGAATGACGAATCTTTCACTGGGGACAACATCGTCTCGGGGGCTTCTCTGATCTTACCGGCATTTGATGAGATGAGCAATTTGGCGGCCATTCATCCTGGCTCATGAATTGCATACCATTCGCTAGCAAACGTTTCAAGGGGCCGGATACACATCCGCATCGATCACTGTTCGGAGGGAAAGGAATGCATAAATCATACAAGATCCTCGCGCCTGTCGATCTTGCACTCAACGCTGGAGCATCGGTGGAATACGCCACCGGTGTGGCTAATGCCATGGAGGCGGAGCTAATGCTCTTGTATGTAATCAAACCTGGCGAACGGAAGCAGGCGAGCCGCGCGGCGTGGCCGCCGAGCCCTGTGGACGGCTCCAGAAAGTACTTCGACATCGATCGCATCGTGCTTCCCGGCGACCCAGTCAGAACGATCGTCCGTTATGCCGACTTTGTCGATGCGGATCTCATACTGATGCCCAGCGACCGTTTTCGAGAAAACCTTTGCTTCTGGCAGCGCTCGGTCACCGCGCGTGTGATGGAGTTGACCGGACGGCCGCTATGGGTGACAAACCGCAAGGGCTCTATCCACGATGACTTCCGGTACGAGCGGATTCTCTGTGCCCTGCACCTCGACGGCACCGACGAGCCGGTGCTCAATCACGCCAGCAACCTCGCCCGCCGGTACGGCGCTGAGTTGATCGTATGGGCCACTGTGCCGGAAATCAGCGAAGGAATGCTTCACGACGTTCATCCGATGTTGAACATGCCTCTGTCGCGGATGGATGCGACGGAGCGGATGGAGCGTTTAGTCAAAAATCTGCTGGTTCCGTACCAGACGTGCGTGATGACCGGCTCTTCGTACTCCGCGATTCGCTCTGCGGTACGCGAGAACGCCGCCGATCTGGTAGTCGCCGCGCGCGCCTTCCCGAGTCATACACGACCGTATCACCTGGATATGAGATCCCTGCAGCGCCTGTTGCCATGTCCGCTCTTAACGGTTACCGCCGGAGCCGCTTCGATGCGGAGGGACGATGAAACTGTGGAGGCAGTAGCCGTTGGCACTTCTTATGCATGATTGTCGCGATCAGCGAACGGCGCTGGCGCATGAATCTCCGCTGGTGGCATTCACGCTCCGCGAGCCATATTCTGTTGGCCTGCGGATGGTGCGGCGGCAGCTTACGCAGCACGATCTTCGCACTGCGGTGGAACTGGATGTCACCTCGCGGATCAAGAAAGAATTGGGTGCCGAGTTAGCGCCGTGTACAATCCTGTTCGTAGATGATCCGGCGCTATTACTCGAAGCGCTTGTTTTTCATCCGGGGGCGGCTTTCGGGATTCCGCAGCCCGTTGTCGTCTCCGGCAACGATCGCGCTACACAGGTGCTGGTTCGCAGCGCCGATTCGCTTGCAGTCGGAGGCTATCCTGCGACTGCAAGGAATCCATTGCTCGAACTTCACGCACGGATCGTTGGCGCGATGGACACTCTTGGAACCCGAGAGCCCGCTCCGCTGCTTGCCGGGTGAAGCCGTACTCGGCGATCACAGCGACGGCACGTCGAAGAGGATGCCGCCAAAGATCAGCCATGCGAGCAACAGCGTCCATACAACGTTGAATGCCTGAGCCCCCAGAAAACTCCAAAATGGCCTCCCTTCCTCCATCCGCAGAAGGTCGACGAACTTTGTCTCCAATCCGATTGAAACGAATGCCAGAGCAAACCAAACGTTCCGCAAGCTGGTGATGACCGGTTTTGCGGACCCGGCCGCCGAGGGCGCGAGCACAAACGAAAAGATGACAGACGCGCCGACAAAGCCGAGGACGAACTTCGGAAAACGGCTCCAGATAACGCTCAGGCTCGTTCTTTGTTGGCTGCCTTCTTTCGAACGTGCGCTCCACCAGACTGAAAGAATAAAGGCTGCGATGCCAATCAGAACATTTTGCGAAAACTTGACAATCGTCCCGACTTTCGTTGCCGTGTCACTGATTAGCTCACCCGCCGCAACCACGGATCCCGTTGTATCCAGCGTCCCACCCAGCCAGGCTCCCGCAACCATATCGGGAATGCCGAAATACTTGATCAACCAGGGCTGTATCACGATCATCGGAACAGCAACGATCAGCACGATCGACGTGACGTAGCTAAGCTTGCGGCGATCGCCCTCAATCGCACCGCAGGCGGCAATCGCCGCGGAAACACCGCAGATGGAGACCGCGGTGGATAACATCGTCGCGAACTCATCGTCCAGGCGCAGGCGCTTGGCCAGCCAGAAGGCGAAATACCACACGACGAGGACCACAAGAACCGATTGCAGAATACCGAGAAGTCCGGCTTGAAGAATCTCCCGAAATAGAATCGTGGCGCCCATCAAGATCAGCCCGGTCTTGATGAAGTACTCCGTTCGCACCGCCGCCATCAGCCATTCGGGAGTTCCCACGGTGTTGCTGATCAGCAATCCGACCAGAAGCGCGAAAATCACAAACTCGATGCCCCAAGCGTTCGCGACGGCGTTGCCTGCGAATAGCTGTGCTACGAAGGCGAGAATGAATACGACGGGGAACGCTTTGGAGTAAGCGGCCACGCTATCCCGCATCAGGAATATTCCCACGCTGGACAGAAGCCAGACAACAAGCCCCAGGCTCGCCCAGCTCAGTAACGAGGAAGAGGAAAAGACTCCGGCTAAGTCAGAAAACGCTTCCCACTTGAGTGACGCCGCTCGCGGCTGGTATCCCGCAATGATGGCAACCAGTGCCGTAACCCCGATCCAGACAACCACCCAATCCTCGAGCCTCCACCAGGATCGTGATGTGGAGGCTCCCGTTGCTTGCGCGGTGTCTGCCATTACGGCAGTTTCCCGGCTCGATCAAGATACCTGTGAAACATTTGCAAACTATTCTATTACTCCACTCCCGAAAAGCTTGTTTTTTGCATTTCCTATGCCAAACGCAGTACGCGGGCAACGGCCGCCGTGATATTCGTCCAACGCTCCTCAGCATTCTCCAACTGCTTCACGCCAGCCGGAGTAAGCTCATATAGCCGGGCCCGCCGCCGGTTGTCCGTCACCTTCCACTCCGCCTTGATCCAGCCCGCTTCTTCCATGCGGTGCAGAGCCGGATAGAGCGAACCCTCCTCAACGCGGAGGACGTTATCCGAAATGGCCTGAATTCTCGAAGTGATGCCGTACCCATGCAGGGGACCCTGGCGGGCCAAAATCTTCAATACCAGCAAATCGATCGATCCCTGCATCGCATCTGTACGCCTCATGCATAGTTCCCTCAGTAAGAAGTCTATCTACTATCAGCCAAATCGCGGAAGACCCCTTGACAGCTTATGGGAATGTCTATAATCTTCCCCTAAGAGTTTTATGGGTTCGGAGATTCTTCCCGGCACTTTGGATCTGCTGATCTTGAATGCGTTGGTTGCGGGTCCTGCGCACGGCTACAGCATTATGGAAGCCATTTGGAGCCAGTCCGGAGAGTTGTTCCGCGTCGAAGAAGGCGCGCTCTATCCGGCACTGCATCGATTGCAGGTGAAGAGTTGGCTGGATGCGGAGTGGGGAACATCGGAAGCCAATCGCCGGGCGAAGTTCTATCGTCTGACAGCGGCCGGACGGAAGCAGCTTGCTCGGGAAAAAGCGGATTGGAATCGCATCGCATCCGGAATGCGGCGCGCGCTTGGAGAAGCATGAGATGCATTGGCTCAATCGATTGCTGTTGCGCCTTCGGACGCTAATCGGCCGTCATAGACTCGACCAGGATCTTGAGGATGAGCTTGCATCGCACCTGATCCTCAAACAGAAGAGTCTCGAGGCTACCGGGATGGATCCCGAAGCCGCCGCCCGGCAAGCCCGGCAGACTTTCGGCAACCGCGGCGTCTGGAAGGAATCGACGCGGGAGGCATGGATGTTTCCGCTCGTCGAAAGTGTCTGGCGCGACGTTCACTTCGGCGTCCGGCTTCTTCTCCGGGATAAAGGTTTTCTGGCGGTCGCGCTCGCTACCCTAACCATCGGAATCGGAGCAACCACGGCGATCTTCTCGCTGATCAATGCGCTCATGATCAAGTCGCTGCCGGTTCAGGACCCGCAGGAGCTTGCCGTTATTCGCATCACGAACCTGCCTCCCAGCGAGAGGCAGTGGGTAAACGGGCGCGAGGTCCGGCCGGAGGAACTGAACCACATCACCTTTCCCTTGTTTGAGACTCTCAAGAAACATAACGTCTTCGCCGAAGTTTTCGGCAAATGCGGTATCGGTGATACCGTTCTTGATCTCAAGGGCGCACCGCGTCAAGTATCGGCAGATTGGGTGACCGGAAGCTATTTTTCCGGACTTGGAGTGGCGCCGCGCATTGGGCGTATGCTTGATCCGCAGGACGATGTTCGAGGCGGATCGTCCGACGGCTGGGCAACAGTGATCAGCGACCAACTTTGGGAACAGCTGTTCCATCGAGACCCACAGGCCATCGGAACGCGCATCACGATTCACCGCATCCCGTTTACCATCGTGGGCGTGGCGCCGGCGGCGTTTCGCGGAATCAATCCGGGCCATGAAACGGACGCGTGGGTGCCGCTCAGCGCACTTGATCTTGCCATGCCGGAATGGAATTGGCGGCACGAACGCAGCCGCGGCATGAGCCTGCTGCAAGTAATGGTACGAAGGCACGCGGGCACCACGTTCGAGTCCACTCGCGAAAAGCTGAATCTGATGTCCCGAGCATTGCTTGACGAAGCGAAACCGGATGGCAATGCGAAACACCTCGAAGAATACCTGGCACAGAAGATTGACATCACACCCGGTCAGGCCGGCTTTTCATGGATCGCTCGCAGTTTCGGAAAAACATTGTGGCTTCTCCTCGCGGCCGTCGGATCGGTGTTGTTGATCGCCGCAACGAACCTGACCAATCTCTTGTTCGCGCGCGCCGCCGCACGACATCGGGAAATTGCAATTCGCCTGGCGATTGGTGCTTCGGCCAGCCGCATACGGCATCAGTTGATCCTGGAGACATCACTATTGGCAGTGGCCGGCACGGTGCTTGGTTTGATGTTCGCTCGCGGACTGCTCGCTTTGGCTGGCAAACATTGGATGCAATTCGAAGCTCCGTTCGATTGGACGGTGTTTGGCTTTGCAGCGCTAGCCTTGGCTCTGGTCGTCGTGATTGCGGGCTGGCTGCCAGCCTGGTTCGCTACGAGAGGAGATTTGTATCACCGCTCCACGCACACCGCAAACACACGATGGACGATGAGTCTCCGCAGTGGCCTGATCGTATCCCAGATGGCACTTTCAGTAACGCTTCTCGCCGGCGCAGCGCTGTTGATTGCCTCCCTGCGAGCAACCTTCCAGGAAACTACGGGTTTCAAGGCCAATCAGACGGTGTTCGTTCGCCCGGATCTCTTGAACGCCGGAGTATCGCGAGAACACATGACTCGAACCGAGACTGCGATTCTTGAGGAGACTCGCCGTCAGCCGGGAGTTCAGGCCGCCGCCTGGCTTGTCAACGCGCCATTAACGGGAGGTCTCTTCACTCTTAGCCTGAAGGTGCCGCCGCGCGCTGACCGGGCGGGCGAGTCCCTGATGGTCCACATCCACCAGATCACCGACGGGTACTTTGCTGCGATGGGAGTTCCGCTGGTGGTTGGCCGCGATTTCCCGCCGCTGAGCTCCTCTCGACGCATGTGCATCGTCAGCGAAAATCTTGCCAGACACCTGTTTGGTTCCTCCGCCGGCGCGGTAGGCCAAACCATACCTCTCGGCAAGATGTCCATCGAGATCATTGGTGTCGCCGCGGACGCAAAGTACAGCCACTTGCGCGAACAGGCCCCCAGGACGATCTACTTTCCTTTTTGGTTTCAGAGATCGTCACAGACCAATACGCTGGTGATCAAATACGCGGGACCGCGTGAAGCGCTAACCAGCGCGCTTCGGATCATCTTCGAACGGCATTGCCGGCGAGTTCCGTTATTCTCGGTTCGCTCGTTCGACGAGACAGTAGATAAGCTGCTTTCTACCGATCGCCTTTTCAGTCGCCTCCTTACCTCTTTTGCCGCTTTCGGACTATTGATATCCGCAACGGGTGTCGTCGGCTTGCTCTCCTATTCCGTACAACGACGGCGCAAAGAGATTGGCATCCGAATCGCACTCGGCGCCGCGCCCTCTAAAATCCGAAGCCAGTTTCAGCAGCAAGGCCTCGTCCTCGGCATCCTGGGCCTGATCGTCGGCTGCCTGTTGAGCTATTTCCTTCATCGAACCTTGGATTCCTATCTTTATCGGACCAGTCCGGCCGATCCAGTCGTCTGGACATCGGTTGCGATTGTTCTGCTGGGATGTGCCGTTGGGGCCAGCGCGCTGCCAGCTTGGCGCGCGTCTCGCATCGATCCAATGGAAACGCTACGCGTCGATTAAAGTTATTCTAATTGAGAGAGATAGGCGATTGTCTGCCTTAGCGCCGGAAAACCCGTCATACGGCTTTTGTCCGAAGCGTTAGCACAGTATACTTAAACTTTGTGTGAGACCGGCCTGGCAGCGGAGGTCGAGAGTCGCGTAGATGGAAACCGGTCGCGCTGTGGAGGCAAAATGTTCTTGAATATCAGGGACATGGATGTCCGTCCGATCGTCTTTGAGCTCAGTTTCTCCCCCGGCGAGATTGATCTCCTGGAGGATAGCTTGCGGCAACTGGACAATCTTCAGGTTGCCGGACGCGCGGAATTGATCGCTGCGGTGGACGAGATCCGGGTTCGTGGGAATTTCAGCGTAAAATTAGAAGTCGCCTGCGGGCGGTGCCTGGAGCTTGTTGTGTGGCCGGTCGCGAGCGAGTTTGATCTGTACTATCGGCCTATGGCTTCCATTCTGGAGTCGGGCGAAATCGCATTAAAGGAAGGCGAGGTCGAGATGGCTTTCTACGAAGGGGCCGGCCTCGAACTAAAGGACATTTTGCGGGAGCAAATTCTGTTGGCGTTGCCGATGCAGCGCCTCTGCCGGGAAGATTGCCGGGGACTGTGCCCGGTTTGCGGCAGGAATCGGAATCTGGAAAACTGCTCGTGCGAGACGGACGTGGCGGGCGAGCGTTGGGCCGCTCTGCGCAAACTCTCCGCCAAATAGAATCATAGGAAGACCAAGGCAATGCCAAATCCCAAACGCAGACACTCCAAGCGCCGTACGTCGACACGGCGCGCTCATGATTTTTTGAAGGCGTATAACATCTCCGATTGCCCCAATTGTGGAGAACCCAAGGTGCCTCACCGCGCCTGCCCATATTGTGGTAACTATAAAGGCCGCGAAGTAATCGAAGTCGTCAACGAGTAATCTGAACGAATTTAAGCCT
The DNA here is from genome assembly GCA_964441675.1 of uncultured Solibacteraceae bacterium. Lineage (GTDB taxonomy): Bacteria > Acidobacteriota > Terriglobia > Bryobacterales > Bryobacteraceae > JAPKYZ01. The sequence continues at coordinate 19,918 of CAYTVP010000018.1, forward strand.
ATCGGATGATCACCATCGCTCTCGACGCAATGGGCGGCGACCATGCCCCAAAATCCGAAGTCGAGGGTGCTGTCTCCGCTGCTCGCGCATTCGGGGTCCGGGTCATTCTCGTTGGGAGAGAAGAGATTATTCGCCGGGAGCTTCGCCACCACGATAGCCAGGGACTGCCGATTGAAGTCCATAACGCGACCGAGGTGATCACGATGGATGACTCGGCCGCCAAGGCCATTCGCGCAAAGCGCGACAGTTCCATCCGCGTCGCCTCCCGCCTGGTACGCGAGGGCGTTGCCCACGGCATGGTGTCCGCCGGCAATACGGGCGCCGTAATGGCCACGGCCAAGTTAGTTCAGGGCATGGTACGCGGCGTGGAGCGCCCGGCGCTCGCTTCGGCGTTCCCGACGCTGAAGGGGAAACCCGCTGTACTGGTGGATGTCGGCGCTAATGTCGATTGCACGCCGCGAATGTTGGCGCAGTTCGCCATCATGGGAGAGGTCTACTCGCGTGTCATCTTTCATACACGCCGCCCACGTGTCGGTCTTCTGTCGATCGGAGAAGAGGAACACAAGGGCAACGAGCTGACTCGCCGGGCCACCCCGCTGTTGAAGTCGCTGCCGATCAACTTTATTGGAAACGTGGAAGGCCGCGACGTTTACACCGGCCATGCCGATGTACTTGTCTGCGACGGATTTGTCGGCAATGTGGCGCTCAAGGTTAGCGAGGGGATCGTAGACGTTATCAAGCAGATGCTCCGCGAATCGCTCGAAGCTACCCTTAGCCGGAGAATCGGCGCCGTCCTGGCACGGAAAGGGTTCGCCGACCTCCGCCGGCGCATGGACTATTCCGAATATGGTGGAGCGCCGCTGCTCGGCGTAAAGGGCGGAACCATCATCTGTCATGGCCGTTCGAATGCGAACGCCATCAAAAATGCACTTCGGGTGGCGTCCGAATACGCAGGCGGCGGCATCAACCAGCGCATAGAACAGGAACTATCGCACTGGGATAGCGGCGGCCGGGCGGCATACGCTGATTGACAGACAATAGAGGTATGCGCTGGGCATTCCTCCTGGTAGCGTTTCCGGCAGCACTCGCCGCACAAAGGCTCGACCCGATTCAATGGACCGCCACGGGTAGCGGAAATCTCGTAAAGCTGGTCTCACAGGCAGAACCGCCGTGGCACCTATACTCGATGACCACGCCCCGGCCACCGATCGCCACTACTGCGAAGATCGACGGTGTCGATAATCTCGAAATCTTCCAACCTCCACCCGTTCGCAAATTCGATCCTAATTTCGAAGCCGAAACCGAGACTTTCGAGGGTGAAACCATTTTTTACGTGCGCGGGGCGATTCCCCAGGATGCTGTTATCAAGGTCCGCTTCCAGGCGTGCACGGATAAACAATGTCTGCCGCCGCGGACGAAGGAAGTGGCCATCGCAGCGGGAAACGCCGGAGAAATTCCGCCGGGGTACCTGGCTGTTTCGGCGGGAGGAGCCGGTGGCGCCGCTGCCTCATCGGCGCCGGAACCCGCCCCCGTTGGGTCCACAGCTCCGGCAGAAGATGAGGGTCTGAGGCATTTTCTTTTGATTGCCTTTGGCGTCGGGCTCGCCGCGATCTTTACTCCCTGCGTCTTTCCGATGATTCCCGTTACGATGTCATTCTTTCTCGGGCAATCCGAGGGACGTTCGCGTGGGCAGCAGATCTTTCAGGCGGCGCTGTTCTGCACAGGGATCGTCGTGCTATTCACACTGCTGGGCGCCGCGCTCACCGCCGCCCTCGGACCGTTCGGCATCGTGCAGATCGGCTCCAACCCGTGGGTCAACGGATTCATCGCTCTGATCTTTATTGCGCTGGCCTTCAGCATGTTCGGGTTGTTTGAGATCGCTCTCCCGTCCGGACTGCTGACGAGACTCAATTCAGCCTCCGGCTCCGGCGGAGCTGCGGGTACGCTCCTGATGGGGCTGACGTTTTCTCTGACATCGTTTGCCTGCGTCGGTCCGTTTATGGGCGTGCTGCTCGCGTCATCCATCCAGGGCCAACGGCTGCAGCCAGTTCTCGGCATGATGGCATTTGCTTCCGGCCTCGCGCTCCCGTTCTTCTTTCTCGCCCTGTTCCCGTCGGTGCTCAAGCGCCTGCCGCGTTCCGGAGAATGGATGATGCGCGTCAAGGTGGTAATGGGATTCGTGATCCTGGCGTGGGCGCTGAAGTATATCTCCAACATCGATCAGGTTCTGCAATGGAACATCATCACGCGCGAGCGCTTTCTCGCCGCGTGGATCGTCCTGTTCGCGCTTCCCGGTCTCTACCTTCTGGGGCTCCTGGCGTATGAGGGCGTTAAGAGAGATCAGACTCTTGGCATTGGGCGGTTGCTCACAGGATCGGCGTTTTTGATCTTCGCGGTCAGCCTTCTGCCCGGCATGTTCGGCGGAAAGCTGGGCGAACTCGACGCCTTTATTCCACTTCCGGCAGAAGGTACGTTCCAATCCGGCGGAGGACAAGAACGTCTCAGCTGGATGAAAAACGATCTACCCGGTGCACTGGCAAAAGCTCGCGCGGAGGGCAGGCTCGTTTTTGTGAACTTCACTGGCTATGCCTGTACCAATTGCCACTGGATGAAGGCAAACATGTTTCCTCGCGCCGAGATCAGCCAGGCGCTCGGGAAGTTCGTCCTTCTGGAGCTTTATACGGATGGAACGGATGCCGCCAGCGCGCAAAATCAGCAGTATCAGGAAAGCAAGTTCGGAACCGTGGCCATTCCCTTTTACGCGATCATCGATCCGGACGAGAAAGTGGTTGCCACGTTTCCCGGCTTAACGAAGAATCCGGAAGAATATTTAGCGTTTTTGGATGGCGGCAGCGGCGGCGTGACGACGAGCTCGATAGGCATCGGCGCCCAGCTCTTCTAGCTCGAGTGCGAACATAGCCTCCCACTGCTCGCGCTGCTTCTCGCGAAGGCGCTCCAGCAGTTCCGAGCGGCGCGTTGCCTCAATCACCACTACCCGCTGCTCTGCGACACGTTGTTCCGCGGCGCGAAGCTCCGCCTGTATTTGTGTCGACAGGCGATCGAGAAATTGCCGGTAGCTTCCAGCAGCCTGTGCTGCCATGGCAACAACC
>CAYTVP010000019.1:0-22804 GCA_964441675.1 uncultured Solibacteraceae bacterium
GGCGAGATGGCGTTCGTTGATCCACGCCCGCTCGCGGGAGAAATACTGGAGGGCTTCGCGAACGCCAGGAGCTTCCGCCAACTCAGCGGCCATGTTGGTCTTCTTGGCCGTGCGCAGGCGAAGGGGGAGACCCATACGGGCAGTTTACCCGATGGCCTCCCCCGAAGACGGCTAACTACTGATTAGTTGTAGCCGAGCATCTTTGCCGCTCCCGCCGTGTACGAAATGTACGCGATGTCCAGATTGGGAGCGTCAAATGGCTTGAGCGTGGTGCCGGTGACGGACAACTGACCGAGCGGCACGCCTTCCACGACCGATGACACCGGAAGTGCCGACGTGATCGCAGCCGGAACGGTAAAGGTTCCCTTGCTGGCATCTTCGATGCACACAAAACCGGCGCCTATGGCGTCATTTCCACGGTAGACGCCGGAGAACCCGGTGATCTGCACCGATCCGGCCGGGTCGCCGCCAGTCCAGTTCACGATCACACCAGCGCCACGGTTTACCGAGGTGATAGCAGCCTGGTTGGTCCAGGCGAACGCAGCCGGCCAATTGAGGCTTGCGGTGAACGCCCCAACATCCGCACCTCCAGGACCCGTATACGTATGGTTTCCGGTTGTCAGGAACTCCGGCTCCGCGGGAGGCGCCCCAGGAAACGGCAGCGAGGACGTCATAATCAGCTTGTTATAGAAGCCGATGCTGCCCGCCAACTTCGTGAGCGATTGTGTGCCGTTGGAGTTCTGCGCGCTCAGTGCCGGGCCGGCGTCCAGTTGGCGCCCCGTGATCGGATCCACCTGCTCTGCTTGTTCGCCGTCGAATGTGTAGACGGAACACGTACCGTTCGTATAGGCCGCCCGCCCCATGCTGGACGCGCGGATCATTTCATCGAAGGTGTAAGCAGTAAACGTTCCGTTGAGAGCTTCGCTTTTTTGGGCAATGCTTTGGCCCAAGAAATTCATTTCCGTCTCAATCTTCACCATGCTCAGGAATCCTTGCCGGACTCCTCTCCCTTTGGCCGCTTCCAACTCCGCCTGGGAAAATCCGTTGGGATCCGAACAGACGCTCTGACCCTGCGGAGCTACTGACACCGAGGTGGAATTGCTGGTCACACCACCAACCCGGACAATCATCGGCACGTAGCAGCCGGTGGGTGTATCTGCCGGTAAAGTTGCCACTATCTGGTCGATGGCAGACCCCCAGTTCGGGCGGCCGAAGTAGGCGATTGATGCCCGTTTGCCACCGACGAGAATTTCGACATCCGAAGCGAGGTTCAGCCCAGGGATCGCCGGGTCGGTGCTCGGTATGTTATCCGGTGAGGCGCCGGCTCCCGCGCCGGTTCCATAAAACGTCAACGTTCCGCCAGGGTTCAATGCTTCCACAAGCGTGCTGACCGGCTCATTCCCCTGCGAAATGTACTTGAAGGAAAGCGCAGGGCCGGAGCCAGCCTGGTTCAACGAGAAAAGTCCGAACGATCGCGCTACAACCTGAACGCTTATCGGTGCGGCTGCCTGGCCGTTGACCGTAACCACGAGTTGATGGTTGCCGAGGGGAGTAGTTCCCGGGATGATCGCGTTTATCTGCGTTGGCGAGGCATAAACGATAAACAAATCCGTGGCCCCTACCTTGGCGGAAACTCCGCCAAGTGTCGTGGGAAGCGGGTATTGAGACATCGCACCGCCTTGTGGGCCCAGGCGCTGTCCGAAAATCGAGATGTAACTGCTTTGGGCCAAGCCGCCGTTCGGCAAGCCCGGGCGGGCGTAGCTGGCTGCATTGACCGCAGCATTCACTACCGGCTGAGCAAATAATCCGGCGCCGGTAAGGACCAGTGCCAATAAAGCTTTAGTCAAAGTTCTTCTCCTGGACTTCTCTTCGATAAAACTGCCACTTCAGGCGATAGTGCCCGGAATGGCCACTTTGTATCAGCCGGGATGTAGACAAATAGATAACAGCGGTATCCACGGGGCGGCATGATAGCGTCATATTATCCTTTGCGAGGAATAATGGGAATACAGTTCACGTCCGTCCTGGTTCTTTTCGTCTTTTCCTTGTCGGCATCGGCTGCGGAGTACCTGCTGCGCAGCCCCGCGGTGTCGAAAACGCAAATTGTGTTTGAGTACGCCGATGACTTATGGACCGTACCACGCGCCGGCGGCGAGGCGTCGCGACTGACTACCGGACCGGGAACCGAAAGCTCTGCACGCTTCTCACCCGACGGAAGCATGCTGGCCTTCAGCGGAGAATACGACGGAAATATCGACGTTTTCGTGATCCCGGCTTCTGGAGGCGTTCCGAAGCGTTTGACCTGGCACCCTGGCGGGGACGACGTTCAGGGCTGGACTCCGGACGGGAAACGAGTTCTCTTTATGAACCAGGGCTCCACACACAATGGAGCCGGCCGGCTATACACAGTCGATCTCGACGGTGGGCTGCCGCAGGAGATTCCCCTGCCAACGGCGGCAATGGGCTCTTATTCACCGGATGGATCGCAGCTCGCCTATGTCCCCTGGTTTCGCCGCGACCGTATCTGGAAGCGGTACCGGGGCGGTACGGCTACACCGATTTGGATCGCTCAGATGAGCGATTCTTCCATTACGAAGATTCCGCGCGTCGATTCAAACGATCACTCGCCCATGTGGATCGGCAATAAGGTTTACTTTCTCTCTGATCGTAGTAGCCGGTACAGCTTGTATTCCTACGATCCCGCGAGCCGGAAAGTATCGCTGGCCTTCGACAACAAGGAACTCGACATCAAAGCGGCCTCAGCCGGGCCCGATGTCATCGCCATGGAGCAGTTCGGCGAAATTAAGTTGTACCACCTGAAGGGCGGCAAGGTGGAAGATGTGAAGATTACGCTGGCCGGCGGAGATCTCCTCTCGGTGCGTCCGCGCTTGCAGAAGGTCGACCGGTTTATCCAATGGGCCGGTATTTCACCCTCGGGGGTGCGCGCCGTATTCTCCGCCCGCGGTGAAGTGTTGACTGTTCCCGCCGAAAAGGGCGACGTCCGCAATTTGACAAATACGACCGGCTTCGCTGAGCGCGATGCCGCCTGGTCTCCGGACGGGCAGTCCATCGCGTACTTCTCGGACGAATCGGGTGAGTACGAATTGCATATCCGGCCGCAAAACGGCCAGGGTGATGTGAGGAAACTGCGGTTGGAGGAAAAACCGTCCTTTTACTACCGACCGGTCTGGTCTCCCGATTCCAAGAAAATCGCCTACAGCGATAAACGCAATAACCTTTGGTACGTCGATCTGGATGCCAAAACGCCGGTCAAGGTTGACTCGGGTTACTACTACGGCAACTTCTTTGAGTACAACGCGCGCTGGTCGCCGGATAGCCAGTGGATCTCATTCACGCGGATCGGAAAAAACAAGATGGGTGTCATCCATCTGTTTTCTCTGAAGGATCAAAAGAGCTATCCCGTCACGGACGGCATGAGCGATGCCGGGGAAGCTGTATTCGATAAAGGCGGCAAGTATCTGTTCTTCGCCGCGTCAACGGATGCCGGACCTGCGATCAATGGTCTCGATATGTCCACCAATGCACGGCCGGTGACACTTTCGCTCTATGCGGTTGTCTTATCGAAGGACGATCCGTCGCCCTTTGCTCCGGAAAGCGACGAGGAGAAAGCGGCAGACGAGAAGAAGCCGGACGAGAAGAAGACCGAGGAGAAGAAAGCCGAGGAGAAGAAAGCAGATGCGAAGAAGCCGACGGAGACTAAGATCGATATCGCCGACATCGGGCAGCGCATTGTTCCGCTTCCGGTGCCGCCTCGCCGCTACCGGTCGCTCGAAGCAGGGAAGGCTGGAACGTTGTTCTACATCGAGAGTCCGTTACTGCAGACGCCCTCGACCTTTGTGCCGAATTCCTCCATCCTTCATAAGTTCGACATGGCGAAGCGAAAGGCGGAAAAGTTCCTCGATGGCATGGGTTCGTTCGTGGTGTCGGCGAATGGCGAAAAGATGCTGACTCTGCAGGGTCAGCGATGGGCCATTGTCGGAACAGGCGCGCCTCCGAAGCCCGGCACCGGAACGATCAAGACCGGCGACATGGAAGTGTCTGTCGACCCGCGTGCCGAATGGGCTCAGATGTATCGGGAAGTGTGGCGAATTGAGCGCGACTTCTTCTATGACGCCAGTCTGCATGGCGTGAATGTCGCCGACTACTCGACGAAGTATCAAAAGTATCTCGAACGGATTGGCTCCCGGCGCGATCTCAACTATCTGTTCGGAGAAATGCTGGGCGAGCTTACGGTGGGACATCTTTACATCCAGGGTGGCGACACGTCGGTGGACAATCCGAAGAAGGTCAACGTCGGATTGCTGGGCGCCGATTACAAACTGGAAAATGGCCGTTACCGGTTTCAGCGCGTGTACTCCGGCGAAAGCTGGAATCCCAAAACACGCGCTCCGTTGACGCAGCCCGGAGTGAACGTGAAAGCGGGTGAGTATCTGCTTGCGGTGCGAGGCAGGGAACTGAAGGACACAGATAACCTGTACGCGGCGTTTGAAGCGACGGCCGGGAAGAGCGTTCTGATCCGTGTCGGTCCGAACCCCACGCTGGAGGGGTCGCGGGAAGTGACCGTGGTCCCCGTTGATGGCGAAGTTCCGCTGCGAACTTTGGCGTGGATGGAGGACAACCGGCGGCACGTGGATCGTGCGTCCGGGGGCAAGCTCGCTTATGTGCACATGCCGGACACTGGATTCAACGGTTACGAGTACTTCAATCGTTACTATTTTTCCCAGACAGATAAAGACGGCGTCATCATCGACGAGCGCTGGAATCGCGGCGGGCAGGCAGCGGACTACGTAATCGATACCCTACGGCGGAAGCTCTGGAACTACTGGACGACGCGCGACGGTGCTGACAGCACTACGCCTGGGCTGGCCATTTTCGGCCCGAAAGTGATGATCGCCAACGAACACTCGGGTTCCGGCGGCGACCTGATGCCGTGGTTGTTCAAGCGGGCTCAGCTTGGGCCTGTGGTCGGTACACGAACCTGGGGCGGATTAGTGGGGATTGGCGGTTACCCTCAGCTGATGGATGGCGGCAGGGTTACCGCGCCGCATTTCGCCTTCTACTCGCCGGACGGAAAGTGGGATGTTGAAAATCACGGAACCGATCCCGATGTGCCGGTGGAACTGGATCCAAAAGCGTGGCGCCAGGGCAAGGATACGCAACTGGAGAAGGCGATTGAGGTAGCGATGACAGAGCTCAAGAAGAATCCGCCGCCTGCATCGAAGAAACCCGCATTCCCGAATTATCATCGTCCGGCGGCTGCTCCCCCACCCGTAAGCGGGTCGGGTCAGGACTAGGGCCGCCAGGCGCCTCGCAGCACCACTCGCTCCAATTCTTCGCCGCGTGCCAGACGGTGCAGATTTTCGACCATGCGATCGATGCGGCGCAGAATCATCGGCTTGGTCCACGCGGAGTAGTGCGGCGTTGCGATCACGTTCGGCAGCGCGTGAAAGGGCAGCCGTGATCCATGTCCGTCCCGGCCAGGCTCTGGATACTGATACCAGACGTCCAGCGCAGCTCCGGACAACCGGCCTGATGTCAGGGCTTGATAGAGCGCGTCTTCGTCAACAATGGGTCCGCGAGCGACGTTGACCAGGTATGCGCCCTCCGGCAGCAGCGCCAGCTCTCGCTCGCCGATCGCGCCAGAGGTCTCCGCCGTCAACGGTGCGGCAATGATCAGGAAATCCGACTGTCCGAGCAGAGTATCCAATTCAGACATACGCCCGGCGAATTTCAGCGTGGGGTCGTCAATGCCCGACCGCGAGACCGCCGCGATGCGCATGCCAAATGCCCGCGCACGGACGGCGATGGCTCTGCCAATGCGGCCGTAGCCGAATAGTCCGACCGTTCTGCCGGCCAGCTCTTGATGCGGAGTTCCGCCGGTACGTCCACTGCCGTGCCATTTTCCTTCTGCAAAGGTCTGCATGTGGGCATGGATCCCGGTCGCATGAACCAGCATGGCCATCAACACATACTCGGCAATGGGCACTTCATGCTCAAAAACATTCGCAACGGAACATCCGGCGGGATAAGAGACCGGGTGGTCGTCCTGAACGCCGGCCCCAGGATAAAGAAATAGTTGCAGTCCGCCGGCGAGCGGCAGCGCTTCCTTCGGCATTCGCAGCGCGAGAAGTGCCGATGCGTCTTGAATTTCGTCCAGCAGCCAGTCTAAGTTATTTGGCTCACTCGCGACGCGCCAGCCGGGTCCGAGGCGGCTCGCAAATTCGTCTGCATATGGGGTCCACGCCGCATCCCAGATAACCAGTTTGCGTTCACGCATCAATAACTGTCATTGCAGTTTTTTAGTTGTGTTTGACAGTGTAATTGGCCTCCTTTAGACTTGCAAGGACAACTGGTACACCAGTTATCGGAGCCATCGATGGTGAGACGAACATTTCTCCAAAGTGCAGTGGCTGCGTGCGCACTCCAAGGCCAAACGATCCAATCAGGCGACCCAGCGACAGAGTGGAAGAGAAGCCAGCCGGATTTCAAGACGTACATTCCGAGGGGACGCGGCCTGAATGACGGCGACAACGAGCATTTTCTCGTGTTCGATTCTCCTAAAGGCGACCTGCTCGCTCTTTGGACGCAAAGCTCAATTGAGGGCGCCGGCGACAACCATTTGATGCTCGCACGCAGTACCAATCTTACGGATTGGACCGAACCCACCTGTATCGCCGGACCACATCAGGGGAGCAAGGATGTTCAGGCCAGCTGGGGATTTCCGATTGTTTCGAGGAAGGGGCGCATCTACGTCTTCTATTGCCAGGACTCCGCGGGTCCGGAGCGGGATAACCGGGGCCGTACCCTGAAGATCAACGATATGGCCGTTCTGTTCTCCGACGATGACGGCCGTACATTTAAGCGCGGGGCGGACGTTCCGTGGCCCAAGGCTGCGTACGATCATCCCAACGGGCGCGGCGAGAGCTGGAATTGGATCGTGTATCAGATTCCGATTCGCGATTCAAAGGGTCGCCCGCTGGCGGGATATAGCTACTGGGTCAGCGATCAACTCCGAAAGGACAATCCGCCGGGATGGTGGGTGGCCGATTCAGGGTCGAAGTTCATGCGTTTCGACAATATCGATGAAGGGCCGGATCCCAAGGATCTGAAGGTGACGCATTTGATGCTGGAGGGCAAAGGATTGACGACGCCGTCCGTCTTTCACCCCGATCTGACGGACTGCGAGGAACCCAGTCTGGTACTGCTGCCGGATAACCGGCTATTTGTCACCATGCGGACAAGCGTCGGATACGTTTACTATTCTGTGTCGAACGACGACGGGGCAACATGGCGGAAGCCGGAACCGCTGCGCTATAAGGACGGCGGCGACCTGATCCCACACCCGAAAGCTCCGTGTCCGATTTACCGGTTAAAGGATGGCCGCTACATTCAGTTGTTCTTCAACAATGCCGGCACCTTGGGACAGTTCAGCCAGTTCTCGCCGGCTTCATTGCGGAAAATCAACCATTGGAGCCATATACGGCGCCCGCTGCATATTGCTGTCGGCGAGTTCCGGCCGCAGGCGTATCAGCCGGTCTGGTTCAGCCGCCCGAAAAAACTGCTCGATACCGATGGAGTGATCGTCGGTCCGAAGAAGACAGCGGAGATCGCAACGTATACGAGTCTGACGGAATCGAAGGGCCAGCGCGTGCTCTGGTACCCCGATCGAAAGTTCTACCTGCTCGGAAAGGCGCTACCCGACGAAATGCTGCGGGACATGGTGCCCGACAAAGCCTAGGCGCATGCGCTGCTAGGGCACGCTACGACAGCACGCTGCCCCAGCCTTCTGCGGCGAGAGTTCTCCGCTGCGGTCCGCGGGTCATTCTCGCGGCGCCCGGCTGGTCCTGCTCGAACTGACGGAACTTCTCAATCACGTCCGCCTGGCGAAAACGGACATGAACGCGCATCGCCTCCGCCGCATCACGAGCCGAGCCGCCAATCAAGCGATCGGCCAAGTCGCGGTGCCAGCGCTCTGGAAAATTGTCGGATTCCAGGGAGACGGTAAAGATCCAATTGAACAGAAGAACACGGCTGCGCTCGATCTCTTGCATCAGCAGCGGCACGCGCGTCGCTTCGGCAATTAACATGTGAAGCGCGATGTGTGTGCGCTCGATGCGGGCGTGCTTGAAACGGTTGTACTCCTTACTTTGGGCGAGAAGGTTGTTCGCCATATCAAGCTTTTCCGCGGCCGACGCCAGCCTCTTGCGAAACTGCGGCGATGCGGACTCGGCAAACAGGCGCGCCGAGTGAGTTTCCAGTGCTTCGCGCAGCACGTAGATTCCGTGAATTTCTTCGGCGGTAGCGATTCGGACGCGAGTGCCGGCTCGTGGCTTGCTTTCAATCAGGCCTTCGCCTTCAAGGCGGGTAATCGCGTCTCCTACGGGAACCGGACTCATACCTAACTCCTCCGCCAACCGCCGGCGCGAAAGCGGTGTGCCGGGAGGGAGCCGGCCGTCGAGAATTGCGGAACGAAGGAGGTCGTACGCTTGGCGGGCAAGCTGTGAGCCGTCTTGAGTGGTGTTTCGAACTGACACGACAGTTTTGGAATTGCTTTTGACAGTGTAGTATGACTGGCGTATAATCGCACCCGATAAACTGTTGTACCAGTTATGAAGGAGACTCCAGCATGAGTACCAAGTGGCGGCAGCCTGTTGCCTTGTGTCTGCTCTCGCTTTCAGCCGCCGTTCCGGCAGCTGCCCAGAACATTACCGGAGCCATCCTCGGGTCCGTAACCGACCCCTCGGGCGCCGGCGTGACGGGTGCGCAGGTGGAAGTGACGAGCCTCGAAACAAACCAGAGGACGGCGCTTAAAACAAGCGAAGTGGGTTTGTTCGAGGCTTTGTATCTACGCCCGGGCTCTTATCGGGTTGCTGTCTCGGCGGACGGTTTCAAGACGGCTGTCCGGGACGGACTGGTTCTTCGCGTAGAAGATCGCTTGCGTTTGGACTTCCAGCTTGAGGTCGGCTCATCGTCGATCGAGGTAACGGTGGTCGGCCAGACGCCGCTTGTCGAAAGCGAGACCGCGTCGATGGGACAAGTTGTGTCGACTCGGACCGTCGAGGATATTCCGATCCGGGGCCGGAACATATTCGACCTGGTTGGACTGGCGGCAGGCGTACAGGTGAACCCGCGATCCCAAGGCGGCACTGCATCGACGGGGGACAATTCCGCGCCGCTTTTCGTACAGTCGGACATCTCGATTTCGGGCGGGCGCTATCGAACCAACGATTTCCTTGTTGACGGTACGTCGGTAATGCTGCCGGAGAACAATAACTTCGCCTTTTCGCCAACGCCGGATAGTACACAGGAGTTCAAAGTGCTCACCAATAGCTTCGGTCCACAGTTTGGCCGCAGCGGCGGCGGTGTTGTCAACGTGGTGACCCGCGGCGGGTCGAACGATTTTCACGGCTCAATCTACGAGTACTTCCGTACGGATCGCCTGCGGGCGAACAACTTTTTCTCGAACGCGCGAAACCAGGCACGCGGAAAATTCACCTTCAATCAGTTTGGAGCCTCTGTGGGGGGGCCCATTCGGAAAGACCGTACGTTTTTCTTTGCCGATTATCAGGGCCATCGTGAGCGCACGTCGGGCGGTGGCGCGGTCGCGACGGTGCCAAATGCGCAGGAACGGTCCGGAGATTTCTCGAATACCTTTGCGAGCAATGGCCAGCGCGTGACGATCTATGACCCGTTCACAACAAGGCAGGAGGGCAACATTTTTGTCAGGGATCCTTATCCCGGCAACATAATCCCGCTGAGCGGACAAAGCCAGGTTGGACGAAATATTGCGTCATATTATCCGTCGCCGAACGCGCCTGGCGACGGGCCCGCGCGGATCAACAATCTTTTATGGGCACCGCGGAATTTCGTCAATAGCGACCAGTGGTCCGCTCGCGTCGACCATCGCTTTTCCGACAACCTTAGTCTGTTCGGCCGCTTTACACGCAATACCGGCGATAGCGGTGGAAACGGCCCTTATAACAACATTGCCGATCCGGTGCTGGGCGTTATTCAGAACCGTGTGATGAATGGTGTTGTGAACATGACGAGTGTTTTGTCTCCGACCCGGATACTGAATGTCCGGTTGGGCGTCACCCGGCGATTCGAGGGGCGAACGCCCCTTTCAGATGGCAAGGTAGATTTGACGGAGCTTGGTTTTGCTCCCAGTGTTGCTGCTGCTGTGCAAGAGCAACTCTTTCCAGTGGTCGGCGTAGCGAACTACTCAGGGTTTAGCGTCGGCGGCGATCGAATCCGGCGCGGAAATACGATCTATACGATCGTCGGTGAGCAAACCGAGATCCACGGGCGCCACACGATCGTTTATGGCGCTGACGTGCGTCTCTATGATCAGACACCCTTTCAGGCGGGCAGTCCGTCCGGCTCCTACAGCTTCGGGCTGGGTCAAACGCAAGGACCGAATGCGCAGACAGCCGCGGTCGGTGCAGGTAATGGGCTCGCGTCTTTATTGACGGGCTTCGGTAGCGGTTCCATCAACTATGTACCGGCGCTGGCGATTCGGAACATGTACTATGCGTTGTTCTTCAACGACGACATCAAGCTGGGTAGACTGACCCTGAATCTGGGTGTCCGTTGGGATTATGAACAGCCACGAACGGAACGATATAACCGCCTCGGCACTTTCGATTTCAACGCTCCATTTCCTGTGGACGTGCCGGCTTATCCGGACCTGCGGGGAGTTATCCGGCTCGCGGGTCGCGATGGTCAGCCGCGCGGGCAGTTCGATCCTACCTATTCGAACTTCGGCCCGCGCCTGGGAATGGCGTACCGGCTCGACAATAAGACCGTGCTGCGAACCGGCTACGCGATTTACTTTGCGCCTCGATTCGGGACAACATCCGGACAGGGCTTTGGCGCGCCTGGATCCGACCTCAATACTCCGTGGGTGTCGAGTCTGAACGGCGTCACCCCGCTAAATCTGATCGACAATCCATTTCCAAATGGTCTGTTGCAGCCTCCTACCAGCGAAGCCGAACTTTTGCAGATGGGACTTGGCGTGACGATCATGGACCGTGGCAACAAGTCGAACATCTATAACCAGCAGTGGAACTTCGGCGCCCAGCGCGAGATTCCCGGCGGCTTCCTTGTAGAGGCCGCTTACACCGGAAACAAAGGAACCCGCCTGCCGGTATCGATCAACTTTAATGCGGTAAACCCGGTTTACCAATCGCTGGGAACCGGTCTGAGTCAACTTGTCCCCAATCCGTTCTACGGCCTGACGACGGTAGGCGCGTTGGCGCAGCCTACGGTAAGCCAGTTGACCTTGCTTCGGCCGTATCCGCATTATGGAGGCGTTAGCACTGCCAATCCCGCGGTGGCGCAGAACCTGGGGTCGTCCTCCTATCACGCGCTGAGCCTGCGCGTCGAGAAGCGATTTTCCAAGGGGTACAACTTTACTGCGGTCTATACAAAATCGAAGCTGATCGACGACGGCTCCGGACGGATTTTCGGGGAGACAGCCTTTGTTCCACCGATTCAGAATGAGTACAACCGTCGCGCCGAGCGCAGCTTGTCGGAGGGGGATGTCGGGCAGCGCCTCGTGATCAGCCACGCGCTGGAGCTTCCATTTGGCAGAGGCCGAGCGTACTTGAATAGCGGTAGTAAGTTTATCGATTATGCCTTGGGCGGCTGGACAGTCAGTGGCGTGTTCTCGTGGAATACCGGCTTTCCGCTCGCTCTCACATCGATCGGAAACAGCGGCATTGGAAGTTCGGTTCTGCGCCCGAACAGCACCGGGAAGTCCGCCGAACTCAGCGGCGCGCCGCAGACGCGGCTGACTCGTTACTTCGATACGGATCAGTTCACGGTGCCGGCTGCCTTCACTTTTGGCAATGTGGCGCGCACGCTGCCCGATGTGCGTGGTCCAAGCCGGGTCAATTACGATGTTGCTATTCAGAAGGCATTTGTAGTTCATGAACCTGTGTCCGTCGCCTTTCGGGCGGAGGCGTTTAATCTAACGAATACACCGTACTTCTTCACTCCGGGTGAAGGCTTGGGTGCAAATACTTTCGGAGTCATCACGGCGGCAACAGGTGAGCGCACCGTTCAGTTTTCGCTGAAGATTCTTTTCTGATTAGGAGACCGTTTAGAAACTGCGATGAGCATACGAGCTTTATTTTGCATTGCGCTGGCGACTATATTTCCTCTAAGCAGCGCGGCGGCCGATTCCGATCCTCGCCACATCGTGAACGGGGATGTGATTCCGGATGAGTCATACGCAGACCAGCCATACATTGTGAAGACGGACGATGGCGCATGGCTGGTGGTGATCACCACCGGCGCCGGCCATGAAGGTGCAGGCGGCCAGCATGTCATTAGCTTGCGCAGTACGGATCGCGGGAAGACATGGGAAAAGCCTGTTGATGTCGAGCCGTCCAACGGTCCTGAAGCCTCCTATGCGGTAATGCTGAAGGTGCCAGGCGGGCGGGTCTATGTCTTCTATAACCACAATACGGACAACGTTCGAAAAGTGATCGGAGACAAACCCGCCTACCCGGATGGATTTGTGAAGCGCGTGGACAGCTTGGGGCACTTTGTCTTCAAATACTCCGACGATCATGGACGCAGCTGGTCCGCCAAGCGCTATGAAATTCCACAGCGCGATTTTGAGATCGATCGTAAAAACCCGTACGGCGGCAAAACGAAGTTCTTTTGGAATGTCGGGAAGGCATTCACGTTGAAGAATGCCGGATACGTGCCGCTGCACAAAGTGGGCGGTTTTGGCGAGGGATTCTTTACGTCGAGTGAAGGAGTTTTGCTGCGGAGCGATAACATCGTCATGGAGCGCGATCCGGAAAAGATTCGCTGGCAAACGCTGCCTGAAGGCGACATTGGCTTACGTGCACCAACCGGCGGCGGGCCTGTCGCCGAGGAGCAATCGTTCAGCGTTCTCAGTGACGGGTCTATCTTCGTGGTGTACCGAACGATTGACGGCCATTCGGCGTACAGCTATAGCCGGGACGAAGGCAAGACATGGGACCCGCCGCAGTATATGCGGTTCGCCAATGGCCGGCTGATGAAGCACCCGCGCGCCGCAAATTTTGCGTGGCGCTGCGAGAATGGCAAGTACCTTTACTGGTTTCACAATCACGGCGGGCGATTTATTCGCGAGCATCCACGCCCCCGCACAATTCCCTATGAAGATCGCAACCCGGGGTGGCTGTCGGGAGGTACAGAGATCGATTCACCGCACGGAAAGATCCTCGAGTGGTCGCAGCCGGAAATCGCGCTGTACGATGACGATCCCATTGTCCGGATGAGTTATCCGGACTTAGTGGAAGATGGCGGCGAATACTATCTGACCGAGACACAGAAAGACGTTGCAAGAGTGCATCGCGTAGATCGTGGCCTGATCGAAGGTCTATGGCAGCAGGCCGCGGCGAAGACGATCCCGGCCAAGGGACTGATCCTGCAGTTTCCGACATCAGGTGGAAAAATACCGCAGTCGGTACCCGCCCCGGTTCTACCGCTGTTTCTGAAGCGATCGACTCGCGGCGACTATAGCGCCGATCGGCTGCGCACCGGCGTATCCCTTGATCTTTGGCTGCGGCTGAAGTCGGTGGAACCGGGACAGATGCTGCTGGACAACCGTACTCCGGACGGAAAGGGTTTCCTGCTGCAAACGGCGGATAAAGGTTCAGTGGAAATCATCATGAACGATGGACGAACCGAAAATCGCTGGCGGTCGGATGCCGGAACAATTAAGGCCAACCAGCAGCATCATGTAGCCGTAATTGTCGATGGCGGACCCAACGTGATTACTTTCGTTGTCGATGGCGTGTTAAACGATGGCGGAGAGGAGCGGCAGTTCGGCTGGGGCCGATTCAGCCCGCACTTTCAATCCTTAAATGGCGGACCTGCCGTACGAATCGCGCCGGACAGTGTTCTTTCCGTCCGCGCCTACGATCGAGCGCTTCGGACGTCGGAGGCGATCGCGTCCTTTCGGCACGGATTATAGGGATTCTAATCAGCCTTCAGAGCTTCCATGGGATCGACCTTGGCTGCCCGCCACGCGGGTAGATAACTGGCAAGCACCGCCGCGGCCACCAGGATCAGTGGCACCGTGATGTAGGTCATTGGATCGAGTGGACTGATGCCATAAAGCAGCGACTTCATCAGCCTTGTCAGTCCGGCTGCCGCGCCTAATCCGATCGCAACACCGAGAGCGGCCAGCACAAGCGCGTATCGCACGAACATCCGCCGCAATGGTCCAGGTTGTGCGCCGAGGGCCATGCGAATCCCGATTTCGCGTTTCCGCTGCGATACGGTGTACGAGATTACGCCGTAGATGCCAATCAGTCCCAGTACTAGCGCCATTGCGCCGGCAATGCCGAGCATCACGAGCGTGAATGAAATTCGCGATAGCGACCGGTCGTATACCTCCTGCATTGTGCGCACAGAAGCGACGGGAAGGCTCGTATTGACCGACCAGACTGCTTCATTAACCTGCTTCAGCAGGCCCTCGGTTCCGGCACGGTCGGTGCGAATAGCAAATGTCACGAAGCGTGCGGTGTCCACTCGCTTGCTCGGATAGATGCCCTCCCGTAGGGATGGCCAATAAACGGTGGCTGGTGCCGCCTCGTGAAGGCCGTTTTGGCGCACGTCCTCGACCACGCCGATCACTTCGCGCCACGGCGCTCCGGGAAGACAGGTGGAGAGTTGCTTTCCCAAGGCGGCAGATGCGCTGCCCCACAGTTCCCGCGCTAGATTTTCAGAGACGATGGCGTATGGTCTCAGACCGTAAAAGTCTTCCCATCTGTAATCGCGGCCGGCGATGACGCGAGTGCCAATGGTCTGAAACAGCCCGGGCGAGACGTAGCGAAAGTGCCGAACCGGCGGGAGCTCAGCGTTTCGAATATCATCGCCTTCCCGGCAAAGAACATCCCAGTCGGACCCGAAGCCTTCCATCGGCATTTCGCTGGCGAACGCAGCAGAACTGACACCCGGGATGGCGGCCAAGCGGTCCGCGATAGCGTTCTGCATTCTCGCGGCGCGTTCCGGCTCTCGGACCAATGACCCGGGAATGAAAACTCGCATCGTCTGAAGTTGGCCTGGATTCGTAAATCCCGGCTGAATATTCCGCAGCGACTGGAATGTGCGAATCATCAAGCCGGCGCAGATCAGCAACACTAGCGCCAGAGCTACCTGAACAACGACAAGAATACTGCGTCCGCGATGGCGGTCGCGGCTGTGGCTTTGTGTGCGTCCGCTGCTTCGGAGTGTCAACGCGATCCGGGCCCCGGCGTACTTCAGCGCAGGAATCAAACCAAACAACAATCCCGACAGCAGCGAAACACCTATGGCGAACCAGAGTGCGAAGCCGTCAATCGAAATCTCGTGGAGGCGAGGAAGATTCCCTGGGCCAATCGCGACGAGAAGTCGCACGCCGGCGTAGGCAATGGTCAGTCCCAGCGCGCCGCCTAGTAGACCCAGGAGGGTGCTCTCGATCAGCAATGTTCGGACGAGTTGACTCCAACCGGCACCGAGTGCGGCCCGAACCGCCAATTCCTGTTGTCGGGCCTCTGCGCGAACAAGCAGCAAATTCGCAACGTTCGCGCACGCAATCAGCATCACCAGTCCGATCGTTCCCATTAGCACCCATAGAACGTTGCCGGCATTGCCCACCACTTCCTGCTTCAGCGGGCGTAGCGCGGGCGTGATTTTCCATTTCTCAAATACCTTGGGATCGACGCCGGTCACCATGGGCCACGATTGCATCCAGACTGGAACCAGGCGCGCCAGGTCGGCGTTCGCTTGGGCAATGGATACCCCTGGCTTCAGCCGCGCCACACCCTCATACGAGAACCCGGACAGCATCAACTTACTGCGATCGAGGGCGAGCGGTACGATCACATCGAAGTCGGAGTTAGGAAGCCGGAAATCTTCCGGCATGATGCCGACGATTTGGCGCGGACGCGAGTTCATAAGAATGCTGCGTCCGATGGCGGAGCGGTCTCCGCCAAATCGGCGTTGCCAGTAGCCTTGGCTGAGCATCACCACGTCCGAAGCACCCGGCTTCTGGTCGTCTTGGGAAAGCCAGCGCCCCAGCAGTGGCGGCACATTGAAGGCCTGTAGCAAGCCGTCACTGAAATAGGCGACACGAACCTGTTCCGGTTCCGCAATTCCGGTGACGCTTGCTATTCCGGCATTCCACACGCCGAGCGCTTGCAGAGTACGATTCTGATCGGCATAAGTGAAATACATCGCCGCCGAGAGACGCAGATCGCCGGAGATATCCGCCAGTCCTTCCGCGCCAGGAGCCTTTTGCCAAACAGCGACGAGTTCTTCCGCCTTTGGATACGCCAAAGGCTTCAGTAACACGCTGTTGAGGACACTGAACACAGCTGTGTTCGCCCCGATTCCGATGGCGAGCGTTAGTAGCGCGGTGGTCGTGAACAGCGGATTGCGGCGCAGCATGCGCAGCCCGAAACGGCCGTCGCGGACGAGCGTGTCCAGGAAGGTGATGGTATTCATGCCGTAGATCTCCTCTCGAATGCGGGCGGTGTTCCCAAACTTGCGACGGGCCGCTGCGAGGGCCTCGCGTTCCGACATTCCGCGGGCGATATTGTCGTCCGTTTCCATTTGCACGTACGACTCAATTTCCTCGCTCCGCTCGCGGTCCCACTTCGCGCGCCGGAAGAAACGGCTCCACCCCATTGCGGTTACTCCGCGGCCGGCTTCAGGATCCGGCCAATCGCGCGGACCACCTGCTCCCAGCGCGCTGTTTGTGCGACCAATTGTTTCCGTCCCGCGGGTGTCAGCCGGTAGTACCGCGCTTTGCGGTTGTTTTCCGATGAACCCCAGAAGGATGCAATCCAACCGCGGTCCTCGAGACGATGCAATGCGGGATAGAGGGAACCATGTTCTATCTGAAGGACATCTTCCGAGCCTTGCTCGATGGCATGCGCGATCGTGTGTCCGTGAGCCGGTCCCAGAACCAGTGTCCGCAGAATCAATAAGTCGAGCGTTCCCTGGATCATTTCACTTTGTAGCGGCGATTGGCTTCTGGGCATCGTGCTTAGTATATTCCACTCGATCATCTACTGAAGCTGAAATCGAAAATACGGAAGATCCCCAATTTTGTTCCGCAAAAGTTCAATATTTCATCTTGCGGTGGCGACCGGTCGGGTTAGCGGAGATGGTTGCGATAAAATCGGCCCACAATGTTGCGGCGCACGTTCCTCACCATTCCCGCATTGGCTACGGCAGCCGACCAACGCCGCTCGCTCAAAATTACCGGCCTCGAAACGACGTTGACGATAAACCATCCGCGGCGGCCCAACTATGACGCGTTGCAGGCGCTCGGAGTCCATTCCGGATCGGTCGCGCTGCGTCTTCTGACTGATGGGGGAATCACCGGATACGCCACATCTTCCTTCGGATCTGTTCAGGGCGGCCCCAAGGTCTTACAAACAATTCTCGAAGAGGAAGTCAAGCCTCTATTGGTCGGCCAGGACCCGGCGTTCCCCAAAAAGATCCGTGCCACTTTGCACAAGGGCCTGCAGTATCAAGGCCTGACTGGAATCACCCAGTTTGCCATTGCCGCGGCGGACATTGCTGTCTGGGACATTGTGGGAAAGAATGCGGGTCTACCCGTCTGGCGAATGCTCGGCGCCTATCGGGACCGCATGCCGGTCTATTCGATGTGCGGCTGGTATTACGACAACGATGAGGATCTGTCACAGTACCGGAAGCAGATTGAAGCAGCATTGGGACACGGCTATCGCGCGATCAAGATCAAGACGGGACGTTACAGCTTGGAGGACGATGAGCGCCGGATTCGATTGGCGCAGGATCTTGCCGGGAAGGACCGGCGTGTCATGGTGGATGCCAACCAGGTATTTTCGCGGAATGAAGCGCTCCGGCGCGGCAGGCTGTATCAGGAGATGGGCGTCTTCTGGTACGAGGAGCCCTTACCGCCGCACGATATGCAAGGCTACTCCGAACTAACCGCGGCTCTTGAGATCCGGCTTGCCACCGGGGAGAATCTCTACACCAAGTATCAGTTCAACGACCTGATTCAGCGTCAGGGCGCGGACGTTGTACAGCCGGATAACCGGCGTGCGGGCGGCGTTACCGAGTGGCTGGAAATCGCAGCCATCGCCGATGCGGCCGGGATGAGCCTGGCATCGCATGGAGGCGGCGACGTGAACATGAATATGCTCTGCGCCATTCCGAATGCGATTTATATGGAGACCGGAGGTCCGCAAAAGCGGATGGTTGACGGTGAGGTACTTGCGCCGGAAACTCCGGGTATGGCCACCGGTCCGAAATAGATTTGCGCAGCAGCGGTCAGACGAACTCAGTCAGACGTTGAATCAGTGGCCGAGTCCGAATCAGAGGCTGAATCCGCATCGCGATCAGTTCTCCATTCATCCGCCACCGTGCCGCTCCAAAGGGGCACCTTGGTTAGATATGCAGCCCTTGCGATGACGTGGTTTGATACTGGCGACGTCAGCATAATGAACGCGCCGATACTGACGGCGCGAACGAAAGCAGAAGGGTCCGGAAGTGCGATGGCCGCTGCCGCCAACAACAATCCAAGACCAAGAGTGGCCGCCTTGGTGGCTGCCTGCATTCGGGTGAAGAGATCGGGCATCCGCACAATACCGACGGCGGCTAGCAGTACGAGCGTTGCTCCATTGATAGCTAAAATTCCGGTAACCCAGGCCATCATTCTTTTGTGCTCCTCTCTGCGTACCGTGCGTACGCTATTGTGCCTAAGAATCCAAGTAGCGCTATCACAACCGCAGCATCCAGAAACGCGAGTTCTCTACTGTCAGTCGCACCTACAACCATCAGACAAACTGCCGACACACCGATCAGGTCGACAGCCACTACTCTGTCGGGCAGCGTGGGGCCGCGGACAACTCGAAAGAATGAAATGAACAATGCGGCGGAGATCATAACAATCGCCATATCCACGAGTAGGTCAGGCTGCATCGAGTGCCCTTTCTTTTTCGCCTCGTAATTCGAGAATCCGGCGCTCGAAGCCATCTTTGATGTCACATTTGGCCTCTTCAACCGTGGTGATGTGCATCACGTGAACATACATGCTTTGGCGGTCCTCCGAAACGTCGAGAGCAACACTGCCAGGCGTGATGTTGATCATCGCCGAAAGTAACAGGATCTCGCCATCGGTAGTCACCGACAGAGGAAGCCGGATAATGCCGGGCCTTAGGCTAGGTTTGATACTCAGAACATCCACTGTCAATCGAAGATTGGCCAAAGCGATCTGCCATAGAAGATATCCGAGCAGAGAAATTCCGAGGCGGACGCGACGCACTTCCACCTGGGACAAGACTTCACCCTTAGCAAGAATTAGCAATACCACCCGCCCGATTACTGTCCCGATGATAAGGGTCTCGAGAGTGAAGCTCCCATTCAGCCCTACCCATGCCAACGCGAGCAATAGGTTGGCTAGGATCATCTGCCTTGTTCTCCTTTCAGAATGGCGTTCATATAAAGTTCAGGATTGAGCAATTGGTCCGAAGCACGCAGCGATAGCTGAAAAAGCGGCTCCGCGGCGACACTGAGCGCTAGGGTTACGATGGCGAGGCCAACGATCGGAATCAGCATTGTTTGACTGATATCTGACTTGTCTGACTGCGATGCGGGTTTCCAGAATGATTCGTCCCACAGCCGTGCCATAGAGATGATCGTCAGCACACCCACGGCGAGGATGATACCCGTGGTCCACCATGCGCCGGCGTCGAGTGTCGCACGGACCAGGGCGAGCTTACCGATAAAGCCGGATAGCGGCGGCACACCAGCCAGGGAAAACAGCGGGATCATCGAAAGAACTGCAACATACGGATGTTCGCGAAAGACTGAACCCAGCGCGGAGAACTCGGTGGTTCGGCGAAGCCGGAGAAAGATGCCACTGATCAGGTAGAGGTTGGTGATAACAAATATGTGGTGGAAGATATAAAGAATCGACGCGGCCATCGCAGTCTGCGTCATCAGTCCGAGCCCTACGGTCGTGTATCCCAGGTGACCCACGAGATTGAACGAAAGCACACGGCGAAAGTCACGTTGTGCCAGCGCCCCGATTAGTCCCACCGCCATAGTGAGTCCTGCCTGGATGAGAAACAAGCTGTGTAACTGCGGTGCGCCTTGAAACATGAGCGTGAATACTCGAATGAGCGCATAGACGCCGACCTTGGTCAGCAGCCCGGCGAAAACCGCGCCGACCGACGCAGGCAGCGTGTGATACGAAGCCGGCAGCCAGAAGAACAAAGGGAAAAGCGCCGCTTTCACACCGAAGGCGGTGAAGAAGAGCAGCGCAAGAACCATTTCGAACGTGCCGATCTCGCGCTGTCGAAAAGCATTGGCCAAATCGCCCATGTTTAGTGTCCCCATCCGGGCGTAAAGAATCCCGAGCGCCGTCAGGAACAGCGAGGAAGCAATCAGGTTGAGAGTCACGTACTTGAACGCGCCTTCAATCTGGGCCCGCGTACGATGCAAAGCCATTAAGACAAAAGATGCAACCAGCATCACTTCGAACCAAACGTACAAGTTGAACAGGTCGCCGGTGAGAAATGCGCCGGATACTCCCATCAGCAGCACCTGGAGAAGGCCATGGTAGCCGGAGGCCTCGCGCAAAGGGTCGACTCCGGCAAAGGACGATCCGGTGACAGCAACACCAACGATTCCAACAGCCACCAGCAGCATAGACGCCAGGAGATCCGCAACCAAAGTGATGCCGAACGGTGCCGGCCATCCTCCCGCTTGCAGGACAGCGATCCCATCCTTCTGGACACAAATGAACACGAACACGGCCGAGACAGCCATGCCGATCGAGCCGATGAATGAGATCCAGCGCTGGAGCTCCGGTTTTCGCGGCGCCAGCAGGAGGGTCGCGGCGGTTAGCAGCGGTATTACTATCGGCAGGACAAGTGCGTTCATCAACTTTCCTTGCCCATTTCGTCGATATCATCGGAGCCGGTGATCATGTGGACCCGATGCGCAAGAACCAGCGAGAAAGCAAGAACTCCGAACCCGATGACGATGGCAGTGAGAACCAGAGATTGAGGGACAGGATCAGCAAACGCGTCCGTCATGGTAGTTTGTCCCTCTGGAATAATTGGCGCGCGTGCGCGCGACAAGCCGCCACCAGTGAAGATCAGAAGATTCGTACCGTTACTCAACAGTCCGAGACCGACAATCAGTTGGGCCAGGCGGCGTCTGAGCATCAGATAAAAACCAGTTCCGTACAAGGTGCCGGCAGTGATGGCAAGCAGTAATTCCAAAGGTCTATTCCTCGCCTAAAAAGAATGTCATCGTCAGGACAACTCCTATCACCACGCAGAACACTCCCAAATCGAATATGAGCGGAGTGCCCAAGCCCACCTCTGGGGTTAGCCACAATGCCTTAAGAAACGGCTTACCCGTCAGAACCGGCAAAAGGCCGCTTCCAACCGCCAGAAGCAAGCCTACGGCGATCAGCCGCGATGGATCGACGATCAGAGCTCGCCGTGCTGCCGGAACTCCAAACGCGAACGAGCTTAGCGAGTAAGCGGCGGCCACGACCAGTCCACCGGCGAATCCCCCTCCAGGGGCATTGTGTCCGCGAAGTAACAGAAAGATTCCATACAACAGAAGCAAAGGCATCAGCACGCGAGCTGCTGTACGTAAGATCAAACTACTCATGACGCGCCCTTGTCCCTTCTGCCTATCTGAAGCAACGCTCGTACGCCAAGAGCCGCGATAGCAAGCACTGTAATTTCGCCCATCGTATCCAACGCGCGGAAGTCAACCAGAATTACATTGACAATATTTCGGCCGTGGGCAAGTATCGCGCTGTTCTCCGCGAAATACTTGCCAAGTATGAATGGTGTCGGAGTTGTGCCGACAAATAGTAAGACCAGTGCAATGGAACTACCAAACAGGATCGCAACGGACAGATCCCGCACGCTGCGGAAACCTCGGGAAAATGACCGGAAACGGCGAAAATGAAAGAAGACCATTGTGAAGATTACCGCGGTCAAAGTCTCGACAGAGAACTGTGTCATGGCTAGATCCGGGGCGTCGAAGAACATGAATGTAAGTGCCACGCCATAACCCGTAACTCCAAGCGACAAAACAGCGGTGATGATGGTACGCGCTTGAACGGCGGAAATAGCTCCCGCCATAGTCAGTAGAGCCGCCGCCGTTTCTCCCGCGCGCAATTGCGTAAGCTCCGGCAATGGCGGCAGACCTCGCCAGACGAGCGCTCCGATGGTCAGCACTGCCGCCGTCAATATCAGCACCAGTACGTACGAACGCAGCGAAGCACCCTGTAATGCGGGCAGGGACCACGCACTTATCGCGTCGAAGGTGCGAAGAGATCCCGCGTACAAGCGTTCAGATCCAAATGAACGTGGCCATACTCTCTCCCGGAGTTTGTCGCGGATACGATAGAGCGCTGCAATCGCACCCAAGGTAAGTATGCTGAGCAATAAAACCAAGGTGAATCCGTGCCAGATCGAAAGATGTACCGGCGAAGATTGGCCTATCACGCTCGCGACGGCCAAATTAATAGGAGTGCTGATGGCGGCCGGATATAGTCCGAGCATCAGTCCGACGCCGGCGAGGACAAGCGGTGGTAGTGCGAGCGCTTGTGCAACAGCATGAGCCGGCGGGGGCGTCCGGAGTGGGCCAACGAAGGGGGAAAGTCCCGCGACCAATCCTGCAACACCCAGCAGTACGCTTGCCGCAACTGTGGCTGTAAGTAGCACTAAGGACCAAGTCTGCTCTTGGGCCAGCAGCGTCCCGTACACAAGTT
>CAYTVP010000020.1:0-21836 GCA_964441675.1 uncultured Solibacteraceae bacterium
GAGCGCGCGATCGAGCAGGCGTTTCACGAACTCGCGCAGGCCAGAGCAATTTCGACCTCGAGCGAAGTGGCGGCAGTTGGTCATCGAGTGGTTCATGGGGGTGACCGGTTTCGCGAATCGGTTCCGATAAGCCCGGATGTGGAACGCGAGATCGAAGAACTGTCCGATCTCGCTCCGCTTCACAATCCGGCCAACCTGGAGGGTTACCGCGCGGCGCGAAAATACCTGCCGGATGCTCACCATGTGGCGGTATTCGATACAGCCTTTCATTCGACGCTGGCGCCATCTTCCTTCTTATACGGGTTGCCATACCGCTGTTATGAGGAAGACAGAATCCGCCGCTATGGATTCCACGGATCTTCTCACCGGTATCTTGCCCGGCGTTACGCAGAATTGTCGGGTGCAAAGGACCACAAACTGGTTACCTGCCACCTCGGGAATGGTTGCTCGCTGGCAGCGATTGTTTCCGGGATCTCGGTCGATACGTCAATGGGCTTCAGTCCGCTTGAGGGCTTGCTCATGGGAACGCGAACCGGAGATCTGGACGCCAGTATTCTCATCTACCTCCAGAGAAAGTACGGCCTTGGATTAGAGGATCTTGAGAGATTGCTGAATCGTGAAAGCGGTCTGTTGGGCGTCTCCGGCGTTTCTTCGGATATGCGGGAAGTCTTGGAGGCGCGTGCGGCCGGCATTGCCCGCGCTGCCCGGGCGATTGAACTCTACACCTACCGGATCCGCAAATGCATTGGCGCGTATGCAGCGGCCTTGGATGGTTTGGATGGCGTCGTTTTTGCTGGAGGCGTCGGAGAAAATTCGGCCGAGATCCGCGCGTTGGTTTGCCGCGGTCTCGGCTCTTTTGGCGTCCGCTTGGAGGAGCAAGCGAACACTGAAGCCACCGGTGGCCGGGAACAACGGATCTCGGAATCCGGATCCCAGCCGGGCGTGTGGGTCATTCCCACAAATGAAGAACTGATCATTGCAGAGGATACGCTCGCCAGTATCCCCCGCTGACGATCAGTCCCCGGTGGACCGTCGAACAATAGGTTGCGTACGGCTCTCGATTTGCGTCGTCTCCGGCTCCGACAGGCTGAGGGCCATGGCCGCCCAACTTGTGCCGGATGCGGAGATCCACTGATGCTTTCCGTGAGGAAACCCACTGTCTTTGTATTGCTGCACAGGGATGGACCGGCTTCTCACCAGCCAGGAGCCATCGCTCAGCTGAGTGCGCAGCAGAAATGCGATCCCCTGCTGATACGCGGCGTCCCTGGTATAGCCGGCTTCATGGAGTGCCACCAGCGCCTGACCCGTCGCATAGGCATCGGTTTCCAGTGTCGCGAGCTGCGCCCAACCGCCGTCCGGCCGTTGCTCCGCGATCATGGCACGCGCGGCACTCTTCAAGTCGCCCGAGCTGGCTTTCGCCCACGCCAGCCCGAGTAGCTGCATCGCGCGCTCCTCATTTGTTTGAGGTTTCGCACGCCGCAGCCACTCGCGCGCTCGCGCCACAGCGGTATCTGGCTGGTTGCCATACAGCTGGAGCGCGCGCAGACTGAGGGCCGTGGCTGTGAAAGCACTGGACTCCATCGGTGGCCGGGCCATCAGGATGGCGGGAAAGCTTCCGTCGGCAAGCTGGTGTGCCGCCACAACATGAGCCATCGCCTCGGTCACGTCATTTGGCGCGTAACCTTCGGCATGCAGGCCGAGAAGCGCATAGCTGACGGTGATTGCAGTATCGGGAATCGCCTCGGTCCCATTCAGCATCGGCTCGCGCATCGGCTTGAACATGGCAATCACTGCGGCAACCTGTTGCTTGGAAATCTCTTCGTTCACGGCGAAACCGCGCCGGCGGGCGGCGCCAACAACCATCTGCGGCAGCGATTGGTGATGGCAGGACGCGCAGCCGGATACCTTGGTAAAGTGAACACCGCTTTGCTGTAGCAAGGCCGTTGCCGACTCCACTGACTCACGTATGCGCTTTGGTTCGGGCGCGCCCGCATTCAACAGGGTCTCGACGATCGGGGTGTATCCCCGCTGCATTGCCCAGTCCAGCGCAGTTTCTCCTTTGTTGTTCTTCGCGCGCGGATCGACATGAAGCTTCAATAGCTCCTGCACCAGTTCCGGCTTTCCCGTTTCATTCGCCGCCGCCCACATCAGTGTGGTTGAGCCATTGGCGTCGGTAGCCTTGATGTCGGCCCCTTTGTCGATCAGAGCACGCACCATATCCACGTTGCGGTTGATCACCGCCACCAGTACCGGCGTCATTCCGATGATCCGCCCCTCATTGGGATTTGCACCTGCTGCCAGCAAACGCTTCACTTCCGCTGTTTCGTTGCGCATCGCGGCGCGCATCAAAGGCGTCGGCGGCGTAAAATTCGGTACTTGTGCGCTCAGGCTCAGCATCACGAGTGAGGCGAGCCATCCGATCTTTATCAACGTCATGGTTGCTCCTTATGCATGGACACGCGTACATGACGTGGGAAAAGGCTCGTGCGATCCGTTACATTCTCTGACCGCGTGTTACTTAAGGATTGTTAATGGAGCATAGTAGATAGCCCTATAAAATAGCCGAATGCGTTTTTGCATCGCGATGTTGATGTGCGCCCTGCAGGGTTATTCTGCCGGGCCGGTGGTAATCAAAGACAGTACCCAAGCGGGGCTTGATCGAGAGCGACTGGCACGCATTCCGCAACGGATGAATGAGTTTGTCGAAAGAGGAACCGTCTCCGGTGTAGTTACGCTGGTGGCTCGCCATGGGCATGTCGCAGCATTGGATGCCGTCGGCTATACCGATATTGAAAGCAAATCTGCTCTTCGAACGGACGGGATTTTTCAACTCCACTCCATGACGAAACCGGTTGTGGCGATGGGCGCGATGATTCTGATGGACGAAGGTAAGTTATCGCTGCTCGACCCGGTGGAGAAACATCTCCCGGAGTTTCGCCGCATGTGGGTGCTGGAGTCGCCGGATACCGACAAGGAAAGAAGACTCACGCGCCCCGTCCGGCCCATTACAATTCGCGATCTGATGACACATACCTCCGGTATGTCCTTGAACCCTCCGCCGGGAATAGGGGAGTTGCACGGAGCTCTTCACAAGACGTTGGAACAGGCCGTGTTAGTCATTTCCCAGCAGCCGCTCGGTTTTCAACCAGGGACGAAATGGCAATACAGCAATACGGGCATCGCCGCGCTGGCGCGCATTGTTGAAGTTGTATCCGGCATGCCCTACGAAAAGTTTTTGGAATCGCGGATTTTTGCCCCACTGGGAATGAAGGATACCTTCACCTATCCACCCGTGAGCACACACGGCCGTATGCCTACGGCATACATCCTGAAAGACGGCAAACCGCTGAAATACACGACGGACCCGCTCGGCGAAGGCGCGATGAAGTTTCGTCAGGGCGCAAAGTATCCTCTGCCGGAAGGCGGACTGTACTCTACTGCCAGCGATCTCTTCATCCTCTATCAAATGATGTTGAATGGCGGCCAGTACAACGGCGTGCGCATTCTGTCTCCTTCCTCCGCCGAGACAATGACGCGGGTCCACACGGGAAATCTTGCGACTTCCGCACCGGGCATGGGATATGGACTCGCTTGGGCCGTCGCTCGCGACGCCGCGGCCGCTCCGCTTTCGGAGGGCACTTATGGCCATGGTGGGCGCTACGGAACATACGCCTTTATTGACCCCAAAAAGGATATGATCGGTATTTTCCTGATCCAGAGAGAGGGTGGCAGCGAAGAACGAAATGCTTTCGTTGCCATGGCCGCAGCCGCCGCGGTGGACTGAAACAGAAGAGTTGGAAGCGCTCCGGCGCTATTCGGACCAAACGTAACTTGTATACTTGACAACGTCTTTTAAAAATGAAACAACGAGTGACGATGACATCCGCGAGAGCCATGCTGGCAATCGTCTTGACGACGGGGGCTTGGGCCCAGGCGAATGTGGGGGAACAGAAACCCGAAGCGACTTTACCCTTTAAGATGACCACGGTCGCGACCTTTGGACTGCCGTGGCGGATCGCATTCCTGCCGGATGGACGCATGTTGGTGACCGAAAAGATCGGACCCATCTGGCTGGTATCCGCGCAGGGAGAAAAGATCGCGCCGCTGGCCAATACACCCGCTGTCTATTGGCAGCGCCAGAACGGCATGCTGGGCGTCTTCGTCTCGCCGCATTACGCCACCGACCAGAGTATCTATCTCACCTACATCGAACCGGGCGACTATGGCGGGGGCCAGGTATTGGCGCGCGCCAAGCTGGATGCCGGACGCGTGCCCAGACTGGAGAATTTAACAGTGCTGTGGCGCCAGTTGCCCAAAGGCATGGGCGGCCAAGCGGGTGGGCAGGTTGTTTTCTCGCCCGATGGCCAGTATCTGTATATGTCGGTTGGCGACCGCCAGCGCATGACTCCGGCCCAGGATCCGAATCAGCCCGTGGGCAAGATTCTGCGCCTGACGCTGGATGGCAAACCGGCCCCCGGCAATCCCAACTTCGGCAAAACCGGTGCCGCCACGATTCCATTGATCGATCCGCCCCGCGACACGGAAGCGGCCAAGACAGCGAAGCCAGTGAATACCTATACGTTTCCCGGCCCCAACCATACGCCGGCGGAAACCTGGGCGAGCGGCGTCCGCGCACCCTATGGGTTGGCGCTTTCGCCCACCGGCGAATTATGGGAGGTCGAACATGGTCCGCGCGGTGGCGACGAGCTGAATCTGATCGAGAAGGGCAAGAATTACGGCTGGCCGGTCGTCTCCTACGGAATGAACTACAACGAGGTGCCCATTCCCAGCCACGACTCGCGGCCCGAGTTTACGAAGCCGGTGCTCTATTGGGTGCCGGTGATCGCGCCGGGCAACCTGATGTTCTACCGCGGCACCAAGACGTTCCCGCAATGGGACGGCAGCGGCTTCATCAGCGGCCTGGGGAGCCATACGCTCAATCGCATCATCTTCGACGGTAAGGGCGGAGCCAAGACCGCCGAGCGCTGGGACGTCGGCAAACGCATCCGCGACGTGGAACAAGCTCCCGATGGTTCGCTATGGATGCTGGAGGACGCCAATCCCGGCGCCCTGATCCACGTGACGCCGAAGTGATCCATTCGCGTTAAGGCAAACAGGTCATCGTCTGTCCGGCTCGCGAATTTCGTGTTCGGTGGAGACAATCAGACCTCGTTCATCGACGAGGTTCAGATAGTAAACACGAGCCGCTTCGGGGATCGTTGCCCGGACGCGCTGCTTTTGGAGATCGATATCCGCAGGGGTCGTTATCCATGTGCGATCCTGCCAGCGCGTTGTGTCACCGGTATAGCAGAGCTCGGCTTTCATCGGCTTTGCTCGTCCCTTCCAAGTGGCCCAGACCTCGCCGGCCGCCGTCCCCTGCTTCGCGATAGTGACGAGCGGCTGGCCGCCAAGCAGCTTCCCCTTGGCATAGGCGAATATCTCGGCAGGTTTTGCGCCGTCCGGATGACCGTGCTTCATACGGACCTGCAGACTCAACAGGCGTTCACCGCGAGGCAGACGGTAGGATTTCTGCCATGACGGCATGACATACGCAAAATCGTTGGTTCCGTTAATCCAGAACATGGGGCGGCGGTTCATGGACAGATAGGATGACGGATCCCACATGCGGGTCCAGGAACTCGTCCGCGCAGGGCCGAGTTTCTCGAAATCCTTCAACCAGGCGGAATCCTCGCTGAGAAAGCCGCAACCATATACCGGAATACCGAAGCGGAAGCGGTCGTCCACACTCGCAACGATGGTGGTGAGATATCCTCCCCAACTGATACCCGTCACGCCAATCCGCCCGGCATCAACGCCGGGCTGCGCGCGCAGGAACGAGTGCGCCAGTACGGAGACGGCCACCGCGTGATAGCTCCACTGATCCGTGACAGGAGCGTCGACATTCGCGAAATCTCCCCATCCGGCCGGGCCGGCGAACTCGTGGCGCTTGCGTGTGGGATTCCATGGATTCGTGTCTGCCTTGTCAGGCCGAGTGCCAACCGTGTCGACGGCGATGGCGGCGAAACCTTCGCGGTTCCACATGCGTACCCACTCGGCGAACGCGGTTCCGCCCCCACCATGGATAAGGACCATGCCTGGCGCCGGCGTGCTTCCCTCTGGGATTCCGTAATAGGCGAATGCCCTTGTCGGCTTGCCTTTATAAGAAGGGCCGGCAATCCAAACCGCCTTGACGCCGGGCTCCACGGTCGATGCCTCCCAGGACTGCGGTGTCTTTTTGAGATCCGCCGTCTGCCACGGGATCTCCGCGCCGTGTAAGAAGACCGCGAGGAACAGGAACAGTTGAATTCGGAACATGTTAGCCATGGAATCTCTAACGTACTCCACGGGCAACAAGGGAGCGGCCGTAGTCGTCATTCAGTCCCTCGATCCGCTCTTGCAGCCGCTTTCGATGATCGGCGAGAATGGCCGTGAATTTTGGATTCGTGACGAGATTGGCCATCTCGCCGGGATCCTTTTCCATGTCGATCAGCATTTCGCGCTGTCCCGGTCCTTCGAAGATCGTGTACTTGTAGCGGCGGCTTCGGAGACAGCGGGAATCGGAGCACTCGATCACCACGTCCTCCCGCCACCCCGGTTGCGAGCCCTTTTCCACGATGCCGCGTATGCTGCGGCCGGGAAGACCTTTGGGCGGATCGATGCCGGCGTAGTCGCAAAGAGTCGGGATCAGGTCGACGCAGGAGGAAACCAGATGCTTCCGGTCGATGCGCCTTTTCGGAGTATGGTTCGGCCAGGATACGATGAACGGAACGCGTGCCGACTCCTCGTAGGGGAGACTCTTGTGCTCGAAGCCATGGGCCGAATCCATGTCCCCGTGATCGCTTGTGAACACCACCAAAGTGTTGCGGTCGAGCCCGGTTTCGCGAAGCGTGCTCAAGATGCGGCCGATTTCGGCATCGACGCGTTCTGTTAGCCGGCAGTAGACCCAGCGGTGCAGGCGCCAATCTTCCGCGGTCCAATGCTGACGAACGTAGCCTCGAAACCCGCCGTAACGGCCCAAGGCGGCTGGTTCGTCTGAGGTCGGGCCATAGTTGGCAGGAATCGGCGGGCAGTGGCGTTCGAAAAAATCCTTCTGGGAGACATTCTGAGGCAGGATCGAGGCTTCGGCTACGTACTGGCGCTCCACGGTGGATCTCGGATACATTGCCGGCATCTTGTTCGCATTGGTGTAGGCGTCGATTGCCATGTAGCAGATATCGTGCGGGTTGATGAACGATGCGACCAACAGGAACGGTTTGTCGCGACGTTGGCGGAGAAAATCGGAGCAGACGCGGGCGAGTTCGCCGCGTTCGTCCGCCGTGACGTATTCGAACCCTAGGTTCTCTGGCGTCATCGGTTTCGGCCAGTGGGTCTTACCGCCGAACACGGTCTGATAACCTGCGCTGCGGAACACGTTCCCGAGCGCCGAAGTCAGCGCCTCTTTGGGAACGGTCGCGGGTCCATTGCTTCGCATGCCGAAGTGGCTCGGATAACGGCCGGTCATCATGGATGTGCGCGACGGCATGCAGACGGGATTTGAGGCGTACGCCAATTCGAAGCGCATCCCCCCTGCCGCGAGACTGTCCATAGCCGGCGTCTTCACCCAGCGATTCCCCGTGCAGCTCATCATGCCGGCGTGCTGCTGATCGGTCATGATGTAGAGAATATTGGGGCGATCGGCGGCGGTCTGGGACAAAGCCGGAACTGCCGCGGCGGCGGCCAGAAAATCGCGGCGGCGTGTTTCGGTAGCCTTCATTCTCGTTACATCCTAGAACAGCGGACAAAAAGCCACACGATCGGAGTACTATACCCACGTGGCACGCTACAAACACTTAATACTTGGCGGCGGCATGGTCGCGGGCTACTGCGCCAAAGAGTATGTCGGAAATTCTGGCGATGCCGGAGATCTGGCCATCATTTCCGGAGACGACGCCTTACCGTACGAACGTCCTCCGCTATCGAAGAGTTTCCTTGCAGGCACCGACAGCGAGGAAACGGTTCTCATCAATGAGTCCGGGTTTTACCCCAACAACAGCATCGACGTGAAGCTGAACACCCGCATCTCCACCATAGATCCGGATGGCAAACGCCTTCGCACCGATTCCGGCGATGAGTTCAGCTTCGAGAAACTCATCCTGGCGACAGGTGCTGAAGTCCGCCGGCTTGAGATTCCCGGGGCTTCATCCGAGAACGTCTTTTACCTGCGCTCCCTCGGGGATTCCAAGCGAATCCGTGACCGCGCAACCAGCGCAAAGAGGGCTGTCGTCGTAGGAGGCGGTTTTATTGCGATGGAGGTTGCTTCGGTCCTGGCCGGCCGCGGGATCGAAACGACGATGATTGTTCGCGACAACCGGATCTGGAAGGCATTCTTTACCCCCGAGATGTCTGCCTTCTTCGAGAAATACTACATAGATCGCGACGTGAGGTTAATAAAGGAGAACGGAATAGCCGCCATCGAGCATGACTCGACGGCGCGCCTTACCAATGGGCAAACAGTCGATTACGACCTGCTCGTTGCCGGTGTCGGTGTCCGGCCCGTGACGGCTCTCGCAACTCAGGCGAAGCTGAAGGTGGAGAACGGAATCATAGTCAACGAATTTCTTGAGACAGGGAATCCGAGTATCATGGCTGCGGGAGATGTTGCGAACTATCCCGATTTGCTCTTTGGCAACAAACGCCGCCGAGTCGAGCACTGGGATAATGCGGTCTCGCAGGGCCAGTACGTTGCACGCGCCCTGG
Organism: uncultured Solibacteraceae bacterium; assembly: GCA_964441675.1. Lineage (GTDB taxonomy): Bacteria > Acidobacteriota > Terriglobia > Bryobacterales > Bryobacteraceae > JAPKYZ01. Next base: position 8,737 of record CAYTVP010000020.1, read on the forward strand.
CCGGAGACCGCGAGCCTTTCGTTCACGTCCCCTATTTCTTCTCCGATGTATTTGATCTCTCGTATGAGTTTTGGGGAGATCCATCCGAAGCGGACCGTATTGTGCACCGCGGAGACCTACACACCAACAGCTTCAGCGTTTGGTGGCTTCATGACAGCAGGCTGGTTGCTGCGTTCGCAATGAATCGGCCTGACGAGGAGCGCGAGGTTGCTCCCGAACTGATTCGTTCAAAGCAAAACCTCACCGCTGCGCGCTTGCGTGAAGCGGGGTCTTTGCGCGATGCCACTTCATAGTGGCTACTAACCATCGATGGCGAGGTGATGCGAGGTGATGTATGAACTCTGACAAGAACAAAGTTCGCCGCACTGTTAACCGGCGTGACTTATTAAAGGCCGGAGGGGCAGCGGCAGCTATGACAGCCTCATCGGCGAGCCCGGCAACGGCGGCGGTAACGAGCCCGTCAGGCGATGTGTATCTGCGGCTTGGCGCTCGTCCATTCATCAACACGACGGCAACACTGACCATCAACGGTGGATCGCGAATGCTGCCGGAGGTCATTTCAGCTATTGAGCAGGCATCCCAGTTTCACGTCAATCTGGAAGAACTCATGGAGAAGGCGGGACAGCGCCTCGCAGAGTTGCTGAAGGTCGAATCGGCCATGGTGACGTCAGGAGCATCCGGAGCGCTTACGCACGCTACTGCCGGTTGCATAGCGGGTTCAGACCCCGAGAAAATGCAGCAGCTCCCCGACCTGCGCGGCTTGAAGAATCAGGTCGTCATGCCGAAGGAGTCGCGGAATGCGTATGATCACGCGGTCCGCACGCTCGGCGCGGAGATTGTCGAAGTCGATTCCGTTGCCGAGCTGGAGTCAGCTCTCGGCCCTCGAACGGCGATGATTCTGATCCTGGGCGTGCATTTTGGAAACGCGAAGTTTGGTCTGCCTGATGTGGCCCCCGTCGCTAAAAAGGCGGGCGTACCGATTCTGGTCGATGCCGCGGCGGATTACCTGATTGTTCCCAATCCCTATATCGCGCAGGGCGCGGATTTGGTAGCGTACAGCGGCGGCAAAATTCTTCGCGGGCCGCAGACGGCGGGACTCCTGCTGGGAAGGAAAGACCTCATTGCCGGCGCGTGGGCGAACAGCGCGCCGCACCATGCCTTTGGACGCGCTGCCAAAGTCAGTAAGGAAGAGATTGTTGGCATGGTCGTCGCAGTGGAGACGTTCCTCAACAAACGCAACTTGCAGGCCGAATTCCGCGAGTGGGAATCCTGGTATGCACACATCTCCGGGAAGATCACGCAGGTACCGGGAGTGAAGGCACAGGTTCGAGGCCCACAACGCGGCGGTCCATTTCCGACTCTGGACGTGTCCTGGGATCCAGCCCGGGTGGGATTGACCGCGGGCGACGTAGGACGCTTACTGTTGGAAGGGGAACCGCGAATCATGTCTCATGCTTCCGGCAATGGATATTCTTTTCTGATCCGTCCGGTGGCAATGCGTCCTGACGATTACAAAGCCGTGGCGGAAAAGTTAACGCAGATCTTTCGTACCGCGCCAAAGGGCATCGCGAAGCAGGAAACGGCAGCCCCAACCGTTGACATCGCTGGGCGCTGGGACGTCACCATCCGCTTCGGGTGCGGCGCGGGGGAACATAAGCTCGTTCTCAACACCAGCGGTAACAAAGTATCCGGCGTGCATATCGGATGGGCTGGGGAAGCGGAACTGTTCGGAAATATCGAACGTGACCGGGTGGCATTTCGATCCGAGTTGCCTACACCCGGACACGGCATCGCGTACAGGTTCTCCGGCCGTGTGAGCGGTGACGCGATGTCCGGAGAATTGAACCTTGGCGAGTACGGATCGGCTCAATGGACCGCGCGGCGGCGTGAGGAGCGAGGATGAAGAAAGTCACACGAGAGTCGCGGCGCGCAATGCTCCAGGCCGCCATTCTCGGAGGAGCCGGGGCGACGGCGTTGTCAGCGCAAAGCGACGATGGATGGACGCCAAAGAAGCAATCCGCGGGAGGTCCGATCCGGTCGGGTCATCTGTTGTTTCTGAGCGGTATCGGCGGTTGGTATCCGGAGCGGCGCCCCAAGCCGGGCGACGTCAAGGAGCAGACTGCCGACGCACTGACGATGATGAAGAGCTCGCTCGAGAAGGCAGGTACTTCCATGGAGAACGTCCTGAAGGTGCAGGTCGCGCTAGTCGACCCCGAGAAGAACTGGGAGCCGATGAATGATACCTACAATACGTTCTTCCCGAAGAACAAACCGGTACGCTCCTACTTCGGGGCCACGGGCTTCCGGCGTCCCGGACAACTTCTGCAAATCGACTGTATTGCCTACGTCGACTAGCTCTATTTGAAATTGCTATACGGACCGGCTTTCTTCCAATCGGTCAAGCTAAGTCCTTCGGTGTCCCACACCACTTCACCGTCTCGAACTGTGAGCACGCATCGCAGCTCGCGGCCGGCCGTCATTCGTGCATGACCGGAGTCGACAAAACCGAACGATCCTTTCCGCAGCTCAAAAACAGCGATGTCGGCCGCGCCACCCTCTTCGAGCGAGCCAACGTCGGCGCGCTTGAGCGCTTTTGCCGGATTGACTGTCGTTCGCTCAATCACCTGTTCGAGCGTTAATCCCATGGCCAGGAACTTCGAAAGCACGTTCGTCATGTTGGCTCGAGGGAGCATGATGCTGCGGCTATCCATACCGGTTGAGATCGTATCGGGCAGGAATCCGTTTTTTATGGCCGGAACGGCGATACGAAACCAGAGTCCTTCGCTGCCATGTCCCACATCAAAGAGGACACCCTTTTTCCTCGCGGCCAGAACAAACGCCTGAACCTGCTGATGAGAATCCATGAGCCGGGCACTGCGTCCGTAGATTTGTGTTTCGATGTCTCCCGGTCGCAGATCCGTCGAATCCGCCATGACGATCGTCTTGGCAGATTCCGCAGCTTGGATGGCCGCTCTAACCGAGCCATCCAGTCCACCGATCGCGCGCACGCCAACAATGGTGCCAGGATACTTCGTCACCATCTGCGCAGTAGCGGCGGAATCCGGACTATCTCTTTCGGACGACAAAAACCCACTACCGGATATGTTGAGAAACGCGAGAACGCGGACCTTCGCTTCGTCGATGACGTCTTTCTTAAGCTCTTCGAAGTTTTTCCATCCGGCGCTCCCCGCATCCACAACAGTCGTCACGCCGTACCGCAGTGCATTGTAGTCCGGGTTCACGCCCGGCGGAGTGCTACGCGGTGTTAAGTACGCGTGCAGATCGACTAGCCCCGGCGTGATGTAGTAGTCGGAAAGGTCAACTACATTGCGGCCATGCGAGCTTGGGATCGACGGGGCGATTTTCCTGATCTTCTTCCCGCCGATCGCAACATCGAGCTGTTGATTGCGGCCGTTCTTCGGGTCGATCACATTGCCGCCTTTCAGCACCAGGTCATAGATTTCCTGTGAACTGGCCTGCAGCGTGAAAAGCATGATCAGGACCGCGGAAAAACGTTTCACTGAACGACCTCGTAGTTCCCGGCTGTCGTCCATTCCGGAAAGGCGCGGCCATCGCGGTCAAACACCAGCTCACCGCCGCGAATGGTGAGAACCGTTTCCAGTCTCTTGGCGCCCAACCTCTTGTTGCGCCATGCATCCTTGTAGGCAAAGACACCTTCCCGCAGCTGAAAAACAGCCACATCGGCGACCTTGCCCTCACCGATTGTGCCGATTTCAGGAAACCGGGAAATAGCCTTTGCAGGGTTTACAGTGGATCGCGTAATGGCATCCTGCAGCTTCATCCCGAGGAGCATCAGCTTGGAAATGCAGTTGGGCATATCGGATTCGGGAATCATGATGCTCGAGGAATGAAGATCGGTGCTGATGGTATCGGGAGGAAAGTTCTGTTCCATCGCCTTCGATGCTACCGGCCAGAGAAAGCTGCCGCCTCCATGACCAAGATCGAAGAGCACTCCGCGTCTGCGAGCCTCCAGCATGTAGGGCTGTAGTTTGCCGCTGAAGCGATCGATGACCTCAATTTGACGATCGTTATATAGGTGCGTGTGCATATCGCCCGGGCGCATTCGATCCAGCACTTTCTCGCGGCTCGTTCTGCCGGTGTTCGTAAAAATCTTGTCGTCAATCATTACGGGAACGCGCGCCAGTTTTCCCGCTTCCTCGGCTCTCTCGATCGCTATCCAGCCATCGAGACCGAAGTGAGCGACCTTGATTCCGACGATCACATCCCGATGCTGCTGGATTCTGGCGGCAGTCTTGTCGGGCTCCATGTCAGACACGTCACTCTCATAGGGAGGGACCATGCCATGCCCGACGATATTGAGCAATGAGAATACCCGCGTCTTCGAGGGCTTAATCACGCGGTCATACATCTCTTGAAAGGTGCGCCATCCCGCGCCCCCGGCGTCAACCACCGTGGTTGTCCCCGCCGGGAGAGCAGTGTCATCCGGTTGGATCGCGCCGCTATAGCCGAACACGTGCATATGGAGGTCGATCAATCCGGGCGTAACATAAAGACCGCTCACATCCAGCACCTTGCGTCCTTCGCTCGCCGGGAGATTCGCCGCCACTCGGGCGATTTTTCCGTCGCGAATGCCCACGTCCATGACACCGTCAATGCCGTTTGCCGGATCGATTACATGACCCTTCTTCAGCAGGAAGTCATAGCGGGGCTGGCACCATGCCGGATCGGCCATGCACCAGGACAATAGAAGAACCGCAGTTAGGAAGGTGCGTGCCATCGCGGTCATTTTACTCTCTGAACAGTCCGGGCACTGCGTTAGAATCTACTCCTATGCCAGCGGCTAGGAAGTACTGTGTTCCCCTCCTATGCGTCGCGTCTTTCTGTTTTGGACAAAGAACCTACGACATTAGTCGGGTGGAGTCGCCTCTCACGATCGACGGAAAACTCGATGAGCCGGCGTGGCAGCAGGCGCAGAGCGCTGGCGATTTCGATTTTCCCTGGTTCACATCCGGCACCAAGGAGCAGACAATCGCCAAGCTGCTCTGGGACGACGAGAATCTCTATGTCTCCTGGCATGCGATCGACCGGCACATTTCGGCTTCCATCACCGAACGCCACGGTCCTGTGTCCAAGGATGATTGTGTGGAGATTTTCATCAGTCCCAATCCGCAGAAAGTCCGAAACTATTACACGTTCGAGATCAATGCCATCGGTACCATGCTGAATCGCGCGCGCACGGACTGGTGGACGGGACCCCCAACATGGGAGCCCGAAGGAGTTCGGTATCGCACCAGCTTCCACGGTTTGACGAAGAAGGACGAGTCACCGCAGGATTCGTACTGGATTGTCGAGGCAGCGATTCCATTGAAAAATTTCGCGCGGGACGCTCGGCACACACCTCCTCATCCTGGCGACGAGTGGCGTATCAATTTACAGCGGTTGGGGGGCATAACCAATGCGCAGGCCAGCACGTGGTCACCGTTGCCCGAAGGTGTAAAGAGCTTCCATACTCCCGAGGTTTTCGGCTCGGTTCGCTTTGTGAGCAGCGCGGCACAAGCTTCGTCGTTACCAGCTGTTTCGATGAAATCGGTTGCGGAGGGTCGCGAGATTTACAACCGGTCGTGTACCGCTTGCCATGGCCAGGACGGAACGGTTGGTGACCGCGGGCCTGCGCTCGCGGCTCGGCGCCGCTACTTGCGCACGAGTGAACAGGATTTGTTCGACGCCATCAAGAACGGAATCGGAGGAACTCTGATGCCCGCCTCACCGCTGCCGGATACGGACGTCCACAAGATTGTCGCCTACATTCGCAGTCTGCGGGCTACGGCATTCGACAACCCGGCGCCTGGCGATGTTGCGCTGGGCGAGCGAGTATTTGCAGGAAAGGGTGGTTGTAGCCAGTGCCACATGCTGAAAGGCCGTGGCGGACTGACTGGCCCTGATTTGTCCACGATCGCCAGTGAGAGAAGTCTGAACTATTTAAAGGACTCGCTGACGAAGGTCCGGCCTGACATACAGCGCGGCTATCAGCCCGTAGAGATCCTGACAACCGACAACCTGCCGATCCGTGGCGTAATCAAAAACGAAAATAACTTCTCGATACAGGTTCTGGGCGCGGACGGTAAGTTGCATCTGCTGGCGCGCGACGAAATCAAAAAGATTGAGTACGGAAAGAAGTCTCTGATGCCGGCCGACTACGACAAGAAACTCAGTGCCGCCGAGTTTGAGGGCTTACTCGCATTTCTCAGCCGACAGGGTGAGATCGGGAGGAGCAGGTGAAGCGAGCGATTCTTGGCCTTTCGCTGACCGCGGCCTTGTTGGCCCAGGTGACCTATGAAGATCTTCATAAAGCCGATCCGCGGAACTGGCTGAGCTATTCCGGCAGCTTCCATGCCCAACGCCACAGTTTGCTGACTCAGATCACCACAAGTAATGTGGCCGATCTGGTTGCGAGCTGGGTCTATCACGTACCGGGCGCCAGCCGTCTGGAGAGCGTACCGGTTGTCGTGGACGGGGTGATGTATGTTTCGCAGCCGAATGAAGTTTATGCCCTGGATGGACGGAGCGGCCGGCTCATCTGGGAGTATCGTCATAATCCGGCGTTGCGAAAGGGGCCGAATCGGGGTGTGGCGGTATTGGGCAATAAGGTGTATGTGGGTACCCCGGACGCGCATCTCGTCGCACTGGACGCAAGAACAGGAAACCTTGCCTGGAAAGCAAAGCTCGCCGAAGCGAGCGATGGTTACTGGAGTCCCGTCGCGCCGCTTGCCATCAAGGGCAAGATCATCATGGGAATCGCGCCCGGCGATCACGGCTTGAACGGGTTTCTGGACGCATATGACCCCGAAACGGGAGAGCGGCTGTGGCGGTGGCATGCGATCCCCCGGCCCGGAGAGCCCGGCAGCGAGACATGGTCTGGCGATTCGTGGAAAACAGGCGGCGGCGCCACGTGGCTGACTGGCAGCTTTGATCCGCAACTGAACACTGTCTATTGGGGAGTTGGAAATCCTGCTCCGGATTTCGACGGAGACGTTCGAAAAGGCGACAACCTTTACACGGAGAGCATGATTGCGCTGGACGCCGACACGGGAAAGCTGAAGTGGCATTTCCAGTTCACCCCGCACGATGTTCACGACTGGGATTCCGTTGAAGCGCCGGTGCTGGTGGACACCATGTTTCAAGGTGAGCGGCGCAAGCTGCTGCTGCATGCGGACCGCAATGGCTTCTACTATGTGCTGGACCGGATAGATGGCAAGTTCCTGCACGGAATTCCTTTCATCAAACAGCTCAATTGGGCCAAAGGGCTGACACCGGAAGGCCGGCCGGTCCGCGTTCCGGGCATCGTTCCCTCGACTCAAGGAACACGGACCTGTCCCGCTACAGCAGGCGCAACCAACTGGCAGTCTCCCGCATACAATCCCGATACCGGACTTTTCTACGTCGCTGTGATGGAAGGCTGCGGAATTAACTACAAATCGCGCGATACGTTCCGGCCGGGAGGGTTCTCGTTTATGGCCACCGGATATGTTGAAGACCCGGAGGCTCCATGGCAGACATACGTGCGTGCCTTGGATGCCACCACGGGAGCGCTCCGATGGGAGTATAAGCAGGTTGGCTCCAAGCGCTACGGCGCTGGTCTGTTATCGACCGCGGGCGGACTGGTCTTTGCCGGAGACGATCAAGGCGGATTCACCGCTCTCGATGCGAAGTCTGGCAAGGCGCTGTGGTATTTCAACACGGGCCAGCAGATCACTGCTTCGCCAATAACCTACAGCTTCAAAGGAAAACAGTACGTTTCCATCGCGGCGGGCTCGAATGTGTTTGCCTTCGCCCTGCACGGAAAAAGCAGCCGTTAGGGCGGTTTCTGCGACTAAAGTAATCTAACCCGAGGTGTATCCTCGCATTAAAGGAAAACCCCATGGACAGACGTCGGTTTCTCGAAGGTTCGATGCTGGGCGCTCCAACTTCTCTAGCTGCACAAGCGCAGGCGCCACCGGCGCCTCGTGAGACGGAAGCGGGCGGCACTGGGAGCACGTCGTATCAAGTACAGCCGGTCATCGAGAGGCGCGTGCCCGGCAAACCGCATAACGGCAAGGTGCTCGCGGCCATCCAGCCGCATTGCGATGACATCCCAATCTTTGCGGCCGGTACGGTGCTCAAGCTGATCGACGAAGGCTACACGGGATATCTGATCACGATGTCAGACGACTCAATGGCAGGCACCGGCGCAACATACGGCGAAATCATTCAGAAAAATGAGCAGGACACCATCGAGGTCGGCAAGCGGCTCGGCTGTAAGGAATCGTTGTTCCTCAACTACCCGAACCACAACATGGACGCCTGGCCGATCGCAGAGATGCGAGCCCGTCTGGTGTTTCTCTTCCGGGCGCTGAAGGTTGACACTGTTGTCGTTTACGATCCGTCGGCGCTGTACGAGCGCAATCCGGACCACTACGTTACGGCGCGCGCAGTCGAATGGGCCGCCGCGATCGCCGGCTCGAAGTGGGATTATCCGGAACATTTTCTGACTGGATTAACCACCCATGCCCCTAAAGAACGTTACTACTTCGCCCGCGGTCCCCAATTGGTGAACCGGGTGGTCGATATAGGCGCATTCATGGATCAGAAGGTGTTCGTGAACATAGCGAATGTGACGCAGGGCCCTGCCGGAAATCTGGGCGCTCAACTCCGCCGGCGCCTGGTCGAACAGGGCAAGCGTTTGCCCCTACTCGGCAACGATGACGATTCGGCAAACCGGGAATACACTAAACATTTCGCACTTGGCCGAGACCGCGCGCGGGGGCAGCAACATGGTTTGGAGTATGCCGAGTACTTCCATTACGTCGGTCCTGACGAATCGGACGTGAACGCATACGTAGAGCGCCACGCCGTGCCCCTCTAAGTCAGTAGTCTTCTGGATCGTACAAACAACAGCTATTTTAACGAGCCGGCTTTGTTTTGGAACCAGTAGCGGTGAACAGGCGCCGGCATCGGCGAATCTGCGCCCCGGACGCTTTTCCAGATGATCTCGTTCAGGGCGAACATCGGCGCCTGATCGATCTCATCGAGGTTCATCTCCATGGATGCTTTCGCGCCCCACGCCTTCTCCGTGTTCCGTTCGTTTACATCGATGCGCGGCTGGATCGCTGTGTAGGGTGTGAGGTCCTTCGTTGTACGGAACGAATTGTACATCGGCATCGCGGCGGCGTCATACTGCGTCATTGGCGGCAGGCCCAGCAGAAGCTCCATTGTTCGCAGCATTGCGGACGTGGTGTAGAGTGTCGAGTCCACGAAGTCGCGCTTCGTGTAAGGACTGATGATCAGTCCCGTGGTGCGGCGGGCATCGACGTGATCAGGACCATTCTGCGCATCATCTTCGATCATGAATATTGCAGTTTCAGGCCAGTAGGGACTGCGTGTGATGCGTTCCACCAACTGCCCGACCGCCCAGTCCGCATTGGCAACCATTGCTTTTGGCGTGAAGGCTCCCGGACGAGTGCCGGAGGTGTGATTTTCCGGCAGACTCATGATTACCAGATTCGGCAGCCGCTTGTTGGGGTCGGATGATGCGAAGTTCTGCTCGAAGGCATCCAGTTCTTCAAAGAAAGCGTGCACGTTGTCGGTGTCCCGCATGCCCGGAAGTTTGAACTTCGGCGCGACATGACCGATGAGGCCCGCCACGCCGGGGGCCGCATCCATCGTGCTTCCGTCACTGGCGCGTGTAGCGTACTCGCCATAGCTGCGGTAGGTCAAGCCCTTCTTTGCGGCCAGGTCCCACAAGTGCCCTCCGCTTGGCACGTAGGCGGGGGCTCGTGTTGACTTACTGTGCCCTCCGTACTGCGCCGGCCACATCTTTTCGTTGTAATCGGTGGCGATTGCGGAGTTCGACCACGAATGCCCGTCGACGCTGACCTCCCCATCGCAGTACAGGTTATCCAGAAGAACCCACTGGTTTGCTATGGCGTGGTGATTGGGTGTGACCTCTTCACCGAAGATGGTCAGACTGGGATCGCCGTTGCCCTTCGCGATGTCGCCAAAGACCTGATCGTAAGTACGGTTTTCCTTGATCACATAGATGACATGCTTGATGGGTGACCCTGAGCCGACAGTTTGCGGCACGATGCTGGGTTCCTTTGGCGGTCTTGCCATCGTCAGGTAGTCGTCTTTATACGGAATGTTGTTATAGACCTGTCTGGTCCAGCCTTTGATGTCGTTCTTTAGGTTCTTGACGGAAACGATGTTTACGGTCCCACGCTGAATATCCCGCACGGTATCCTTCGTCGGCGCTCCTTTTAGAAGCGGACTCAATGGGCCCATGGGATTGGCGTGCGGCTGGAGGCCCTTGCTGTTTCCAATGTAGAGATCGAGCTTCGCCGTCAGGAGAAGGGAACTCGGGTACCATCCGGCTGGAATGAAACCGAGAACCTGACTTTCTCCCGCCTTGGCTACATTCACAACGGCGACGCAATTGTTGTCGGCATTGGCGACAAACAACATGTTGTTCTTACGATCGAGCGTCAGCGCATTGGGGGTTGAACCTTGCGGCGCGCGAGAGGTGGGTCCAACGTTGATGGTTTCAATGGCTTGGCGTTTTGCCGTGTCAATGACAGTTACGGTATTCTCATTTCCGTTTGAAACGTACAGCAGTCCGCCGGAGCCTAGCTCCAAATCGTTGGGATTGCGTCCTGTAGCGACCGTGCCGATTACTTTCGCGGACTCCACGTCGATGATTGAGATGGAGTCGCTGCTCCAGTTGCTGACGTACAACAATGTTCCGTCCGCGTTGAACTGGAGGTCATAAGGGCTGATTTCAACGGGAATCTTCTCGACAACTTTTCCCGAATCGGTATCGAAAACGGCTACGTGTCCCGGCATTGGGTCCGCGCCGCGGTTGCCCGCATAAAGGCGCTTCTTCTTTGGATGCACTGCCAGACCGGTCCAATAGACTTCGGCTGCGGGAAGTGTGTCCCGCCATTCGGAAGGCTTCTCGGCCAGTTTGCCGTTCTTGTAGTCAAAGACGTATATGGGCGCTATCTCTGTATTGTGCTTTGCGCCGCTGGCGCTCCCTCCGGAGACAAACAATTGTGATCCGCTGTTTGACCAAGCCATTCCCAACCAGGCGGATCGCAGCGGTATGCGCTGCACCGGAGATTGGGTTGCAGAATCGATCACCACCAGCCCGTGGGGATTGAATCCGCCATGCTGTGCCACTACGATCCGCGAATCGTTGCTGCTCGTCAGGTTAAGGATGAGATCTTCCGTTGGAATCGCTTTTCCTACCGGCGTGATCTGCCATCCGTTAGGTAGCGCGTAGCCGCCTTGAATGGCGTGCGGAGCCTGTGCCCAGATGGTGGTACAGAAACACAGGACTGAAAATGCAGTGAAGGGTCGTATGCGGAGCATTAAAGATGCCTATCGTTCATTCTGAAGGTTTGTAAACGTGTTGGCGTTACGGTTGGCAGACGATGTGATGAATAATCGGTTACCATTATTTGCCCGAAAACGTCGCGAGAACATCCCTTTTATATCATTTGCTCCATACCCGGAATCTCAGCACGCAGCCGGATACAGCATTCAATACAATGGCTGGCGTGACTCTCCGCCTACTTGCCCTGCTGACTCCCGCTCTCTTGTCGGCGGCTCTTGTCCGCATCGAAGTTTCGGAGCGGTCTCCCATTCTCGACGGCAAGTCCTTCGGCAAGGCTGGAGCGTACGAGCGGATTATCGGCAAGGCTTATTTTGCCGTGGACCCGGCGGCAGCGGCAAATCGGGACATCGTGAATCTCCAATTCGCTCCGCGCAACGCAAAAGGGCAGGTCGAGTTCTACGCCGACTTTGTGATCTTCGCGCCGTCCGATCCCAAAACGGGTAACGGCACCGTGCTCTTCGAAGTCTCCAATCGCGGACGCAAAAGCCTGTTGCATGTCTTTAGTCAGGGCGCGAGTTCAAACGATCCGCGGACCGCTGCCGAATTCGGCGATGCCTTGCTGCTGGAGCAGGGATTCACGCTGGCCTGGCTCGGCTGGCAGTTCGATGTTCCGCGCGAGCCGCCGCTGATGAGCGTCACGGTACCGGTGGCGAAGAAACCCGATGGCTCGTCCATTGAAGGTGTCGTGCGTTCCGATTTCGTCCCCGATCAGGCGATTGCTTCATTCTCGCTGGGCGACCGGCTGTTTTTTCCTTATCGCGTTGCCGATCCCAGTGACGCTTCGGCGACGCTGACCGAGCGGAGTTTGGCGCATGGACCGCGGCGCGTGATTCCGCGCGCCGAGTGGAGCTTTACCGATGATCGCGGCGGGGTTCAAAAGGCTTCTGGATTCGAAGCAGGCAAGATCTATGAGGTCGTGTACCACTCTCAGGATCCGCCTGTTGTGGGCTTGGGTATGACCGGCGTGCGGGACTTTATTTCAGCATTGAAAGCCGGGTCCGCACCGGCGCCGCTGGCGGCATTGGCTCCTGCTGCTCGGCGTTCGCTGTCGTTTGGGAGTTCGCAGAGTGGCCGTTTTCTGAGGACGTTTCTCTACCAGGGCTTCAATCGCGATGAGCAAGGGCGGCGCGTTTTCGATGGCGTTTGGGCAAGTGTTGCCGGAGCGGGACGCGGCAATTTTAATCATCAGTTCGCGCAACCCTCGCGCGACGCGCGTCCGTTCTTCAACTTCTACTATGCGACCGATATCTTCCCCTTTACGGATCTGAAGCAATCCGATCCGGTGAGCGGTTTGGAAGGAGGCATCCTCGTCCGTGCCCAGGCGGACAACGTCGTTCCGAAAGTCTTTTACACCAACTCGGCCTACGAGTATTACGGTCGCGCGGCATCTCTCATGCACACGACTCCCGATGGCACGGCCGATGTCCCGCTGGCTCCCAACACGCGCCTCTACGTCATGGCGGGTAGCAGTCACGGGCCCGGTTCCATTCCGCCAGCCCGGAATCCCAGCACGCGCTACCTCACCAACGGCAACGACTATCAGTGGTTCATGCGCGGGCTACTGGTTGCGATGCAGCGCTGGCTGGCCGATGACATGGCTCCTCCGCCTTCTGTTTATCCGCGTGTGGATCGCAAAGAGCTTGTGACCATCGATAAAATCCACTTCCCCAAACTGCCCGGTGTCGTTCCT
>CAYTVP010000021.1:0-21798 GCA_964441675.1 uncultured Solibacteraceae bacterium
GGAGCTTCTTGAGATGAATTTTGGAGGATTTGTAGGAGCAGTGCTCGCTCCACATTACTCCGAAGATGCCGAGCTCGGTAAAGGTGGGCTCGCGGCCCAGCAATTCGACAATCCGCTCGTACTCGCTCCACGTTAAACGATGCGCGGAAACCTCGGCTTGGGTAAGAGTCATTTCGTGGCTAGCGACGAGACGAGGGACTCGAACAAAACCATTCCGTCGGTGGAGCCCATCAGTGGATCCATCGCCCGCTCAGGATGAGGCATCATGCCGAGAACGTTTCGTCCTTCATTCAGAATTCCGGCGATGTTGCGCATGGAACCGTTCGGATTGTCGATGTAGCGCAATGCGACTCTGTCTTCCGCTTCGAGAATGTTTAGCGTGTCGTCGTCCGCAATGTATTGTCCTTCACCGTGAGCAATGGGCAGATGCAGCCGCCCACCCGCCACGCCGCCATGGGTGAACGGACTGTTTGTGGTGACAATCTCGAGTTCTACCGGCTTGCAGATGAACTTCAATCCCGCGTTCCGGACCAGCGCGCCTGGAAGAAGACCCGCTTCGACCAGTATCTGAAATCCGTTGCAGATGCCGAGCACCAGTCCTCCGGCACGGGCAAACCGGTTAACCGCCGACATGATCGGCGAGAAACGGGCGATGGCGCCGCAGCGTAGATAGTCACCATAAGAAAACCCGCCGGGCAGGATTACCGCATCCACCCCCTGCAGATCTTCCGAACCGTGCCAGAGCAGCTCCGCCTGTTGCCCCAAATTGGTGGTGGTTGCATACCAGGCGTCGTGATCGCAATTTGACCCGGGAAACACGACGACACCGAATTTCATGGGAGAAATTTTATTTTAACAGAGGCCGCCCAACAGAACCGAGCTTTTGCAGAGCCGAAATTTTGATCTTGCACTCGTTATCCATCCGAAACATACTCTCGCTAGAGTGATGCCTATGAGGAAATGTCTCGTTCTATTGCTGTATTCTGCACTTGCTGTCGCGCAGTACGACACTGGCGCGGTTGTCGGCACCGTAACCGACTCCAGCGGCAGTGCTGTCCCGGGCGCGAAAATCATACTAGATAACACGCAAACGGGCGTCCGCCAGGAAGCCCCCACCGATAGCGCGGGAAACTATTCGTTTCTAAACCAGCGCATCGGCTCTTATAAAGTTACTGCCGAAGCCCAGGGGTTCAAGCAAACCTCGTCCGACAGCTTCACGCTCACCGTAAATGCGCGGCAGCGCGTCAACCTGACATTGGAAGTCGGCGAAGTCACCCAAAGCGTTGTCGTGTCCGATGCTGTTGCGGCCCTCGAATCGGACACCAGCGACCGCGGTCAGGTCATCAACCGCGCGGCGATCGTCAATCTGCCCTTAAACGGACGCGCCTACGCTGATCTCGCCTTGCTCGCTCCCGGCGTGCGAAAGTCGAATATCTCGAATCGCGATGCTTCGTTCAACGTCAACGGGCTCCGCAGTTCCCTGAACAATTTCATGGTGGACGGTGTGGACAACAACGCCTATGGAACCTCGAATCAGGGCTTCTCGAACCAGGTAGTGCAGCTGACGCCGGATGCCGTGCAGGAGTTCAAGGTTCAGACCAATAACTTTTCCGCTGAGTACGGGCGCGCCGGCGGAGCTGTCATCAACGCCTCGCTGCGTTCCGGCACGAACGAATTTCATGGCGCCGCCTGGGAGTATCTTCGCAACACAAGCCTGAACGCCGGCGGCTTCTTCCGTCCGGCTTCCGGCGTCAAGCCGACCCTGGTCCAAAACCAGTTCGGCGGCGCGGTCGGCGGACCGATCCTCAAAGACAAGATGTTCTTTTTTGCCGATTACGAGGGCTTCCGGCGTGCCGAACGCAACCTGCAGTTCGCCAGCATCGCCTCTCTCGACCACCGTCAGGGACGGATGGGGATCCCCATTCGTAACCCGATCACCGGCGATCTCTATACGGACGGCGTCATCCCGGAAAGCGCGATTACGCCTTTCGCGCGGCGGGTGCTCGGCGACTTACCCAACCCGGTGCGCGGTACCGCTCCCGGCGCCCTTCCGTCAAATAACTGGGAGTATCTGACTCCCACTCCCACCACCGACGACAAGGGCGATATCCGCTACGACCAGTACATCAACAGCTCCTTCAATGTCTTCGCACGCTACAGCCACCGCCTGTCCAACCGCATGGAGAATCACGTGATCCCCGGCCCATCGGGTGGAGACGCCAACGGAAACGTCCGCGTGCTGAACCAGCAAATCGCCACCGGCTTCAATTGGAATCTTTCTCCGACTTCGCTGATCGATTTCCGCATCGGTGTCACCAAGTTTGAAGGCGGCAAATCGGCGCTCGGCTCCGACCGCCCGAACATGCTGGAAGAGTATGGAATTCCAGGGCTGCCGGACTCGCCCGTGATCGGCGGCGGACTGACCTCGCAGGCCGTCAGCGGACTGACTTCGATGGGCCGCCAGCCGTCCAATCCGCAATTTCAGAATCCGTTCACGGTCAACCCCAAGGTCAACTACTCGAAGATTGCAGGCCGCCATTCCCTGAAGGCCGGGTACGAATTCCAGGCCATCAACACGGATATCTTCGATTTCAATCCGCAGTATGGACAGGACAATTATGCCGGTCAGTTTTCGCGCCCTGTCAATGCCTCGCAGAGCACTTTATACAACCTCGCCGACTTTCTAATGGGCGCCCGGTCCAGCTATAGCCTGAACAACCAGATCGTTCTCAACTACCGCCAGCGGATGCACTTTCTGTATCTACAGGATGACTGGAAGGTCAGCAATAAGCTGACTCTCAACCTCGGCGTTCGTTATGAATATGCAACGCCGCAATGGGAAGATCAGAACCGCCTGTCGAACTTCGACCCTACGACCAACACGATTATCCAGGCCAAGGACGGCAGCATATATGACCGCACGCTTGTCCATCCGGACCGCAACAACTGGGCGCCCCGGATCGGTCTGGCCTACCAGATTCTGCCCAAGACGGTAATCCGTTCCGGTTACGGAATCAGCTACGTGCACTTCAACCGGCTGGGCGGCGAGAATCTGCTGGGCTATAACGGGCCGCAGGTCGTCAATTCGACCATTAATCAATTGCCTTCTCAGGGGATTTGCGCCGCGGATCAGTACAGCAACTGTTTCCGGCTTACTCAACAAGGCTATCCGGCGGGCATGACCGACTCGGCGAACTTCTCGACGGCGTTGACACGCACCAACTACACGCCTGCCGATTATCGGACCAGCTATGTGCAAAGCTGGCATTTCACCATTCAACAGGAGTTGGCGCGGAATCTTGTGTTCGACATCGCCTATGTCGGCAATCGTTCGAATGGTCTGATGATCCTCGGCGATTACAACCAGGCGCGGCCAAACGCTCCCGGCCAGAATATACCGCTCATCCAACGCCGCCCGATCTCCGGATACGACTACATTCAGATATCCTACGGCGGCGGCTTCGCCACCTACCATTCACTGCAGTGGAAGCTGGAGAAACGCTATTCGGCCGGACTTTATCTTTTGAACAGCTTCACGTGGTCGAAGGCGATCGACAATGCCGCGGGTCACCTGGAATCGTTCAACGGCGACAACTCGCGCGTGAATTTCCGCAATGTTCCGGGAGAGAAGGCCGTTGGCAGCTACAATCAGCCTTTGAATAACACCACCTCTGCCGTCTGGGAGGTTCCTTACGGGAAGGGACGGCGTTGGGGCAGCGATGTCAACTGGTTTGTAGACGCAGCGCTGGGCGGCTGGCGGATCACCGGCATCAACACCATGACCAGCGGGCAACCCGTCAATATCTCCTACGGGCCACCCGCCGCATTCTCGGTTTCGGGCGCGCCGACTTACCGGCCCAACTATGTCGGCGGCGACATCTATTCGGAGGACCGCAGCCCGAATAACTACTTCAATCGCGCTGCCTTCGTCGCCCCCAGCCAGGCTAACCCGAACGATCCTTCGCAGCCATTCGGAAACCTGGGCCGGAACATCGGCAGGACGGAAGCAATCTTCAACTTCGACGCCGGCGCACACAAGGCGTTCGCCCTGCCGTGGGAGACGACACGCCTCGAATTCCGAGCCGAGTTCTTTAACCTGTTCAATACCACCAACCTCGGCGCCCCGAACAGCAACGTCCTTTCGGGCGGATTCAATACGATCACAAGCTACGCGCTGCCACTGTCGCCGGCACGGCAGATCCAGTTTGCGCTGAAACTGGTCTTCTAAAGGGCTGTCGCTTGTTAAATTTCGCTGCCGGGGCCCGGGTTGCTTGGTGCCTCGGCAGCGCACCATTAAAATGACTTTAGGTTTCCGGCGCGACGGGCCGATAGGGATATAAAAGGAGTCGAACGAGGGTCAAAACAGCTCTCGAGACACGGGCGATGGATTCTGTGTCTCGAGTCTGAGATGAAGGCCGTTTATCGAGTGACTACAAGAAAAACGGCACAGGGTTCCGTCTTTGTCGCGGTTGCGGAAGGGCTGGCCCTCCCCACAGGCTTGCTCACCGCAATGGTACTTTCGCGGGAGCTGGGCCCGGACGGCTACGGGCTGTTTACTTTGACGGGCAGCCTGATCGCGTGGCTGCAATGGAGTACGTCATCCCTACTGTCCCGGCCCACCGTTAAGGTCATCAGCGGTACAACGGACTGGCAGCCTCTCGCCGGACGCATCCTGCGGATCTACCTCGCGTTCGGACTGCTTACCGCCACTCTGGTATTCCTCGGCGCCGGACCGATTTCGCGCCTCCTGGACCAGCCGGCACTTGCAGAGTATCTGCGCCTCTACAGCGTCGATGTCGCGCTGTTCAATCTCGCCCACGGCTATCGAAACATCCTCGTCGGCGCGGGACGATTCGAATGGCGGGCTGCAGCCAGCGGCGCAAAATGGATTGCACGCCTGATCCTGGTCGTCGTGGCCGTCGAATTGGGATACGGTGTTCGCGGGGCGATTCTGGCCAGTATTGGCGCTACGGCGATTGAACTGTTGATCGGGTCGTGGCGCAGCGGGGTCAACCTCTTCGGCGATACGGCGTTACGTGTTCCCGGCCTCTGGCGCATCGCCTTTCCGTTGACCCTTTCCGCCGTCAGCCTGCGCCTGTTCGACCGGACGGACCTTTTCTTATTGACTTACCTGGGGGGCTCGGCGGCTCAGGCAGGCATGTACGGCGCGGCGCAAAATCTTACGATGCCCGCAAGCGTGATCGCCATGTCTGTTTCCCCGCTTGTCCTTTCCACGATGAACCGGCAATTGCGGACCGGCGACGCTCCCGCGGCCCGGCGGACCGCACGGTTGTTCTTCAGGATGATGCTGGCCATTCTTCCCTTTATCGCGCTGGGGGCCGCCTGTTCTCCTGAGATCGTCCGGTTGATCTTCGGGCCCGACTTTCCTCAAACAGCGCCGGTTTTCCGCTGGCTGGCGTTTGGCAGCTTTTCGATGCTTTGGATTTCTCTGGCGAGCGCGATTCTCACGGCTGAGGACAAGGCGCACTGGGCGGTCTGGGTAGCGGCCCCGATGGTTCCCTGCGTTATCCTGACCTTAGCGGTTTTCGTTCCGATATGGGGTCCCGTTGGGGCGGCAGCCGCCACCGCGCTGGTAGCCTCCGGCGGCGCGATCGCCGCGTCGTTGATGGTTCGAAAGGCCGCAGGGGTACGGCCTTCAGCCTTATCGCTGGCGCGAACTGCGGTCATTACCATTGGCATCTATTCATTGGGTTCGTGGTGGACAGTAGCCGGCATTCTCGATCCGCTGGTGAAGCTGGCTGTACTCACTGGTGTGGCTGCGATTGCGTTGTATCTTTCGGGAGAGATTGTCATGTCCGACTTGAAGCGCTTAGCGACTCTTTGGAGGAAAACGGCCGCTGCGTCTCAAAACACGGCGCCCGCGGCGAGGATTGAGGCGGGACCCAGTGGCATCTGAGAATGTGCGGCCTGTGCGCGTCGGCCTGATTGGCTGCGGGCGAATTGCTCAGATCATCCACCTTAAGGCGCTCGCAGGCCTTCGTTCTGCGAAGGTAGTGGCACTCGCCGATACCGACCCGGGAAACCTGGAAGACGCGTCTGCCCCTTTGCCGGAAGCGAAGACATTCCACACCCATACGGACTTGCTTCGTGAGAGCGATGTCGATGCAGTCGTGATCTGTGTGCCTCCAGCCGCGCATCGAGCGTGCGCCATCGCGGCGTTCGAAGCCGGCAAACACGTTTATCTGGAGAAGCCGATAACCGTCAATGTTCGCGAAGCCGGCGACGTATTGCGAGCCTGGCGCTCGGCGGGAACCGTCGGCATGATCGGTTTCAATTTCCGGTTTCATCCTCTGTATGTCGAAACCAGGAACCTGATTTCCTCCGGCAGTATCGGTGAGCTGGTGGCGGCACGTTCGGTGTTCACCGTGTCCCCGCGATGGCTGCCGCCCTGGAAGCGCAAGCGCGAGACAGGTGGTGGAGTGTTGCTCGACCTGGGCTCGCACCACATCGACCTCGCCCGCTATCTGTTCGATCAGGAGATTGTCGAGGTGTCCGCCTTTGAGCGGTCGCAGCGCGTCGAACAAGATAACGCCCTGTTGAGCATGCGCCTCGAATCAGGAGCTCTGATTCAATCCCTGGTCTCGATGGGCGCCATCGACGAACATCGTTGGGAGATCTACGGCCAGACCGGGAAACTCAGCCTGGACAAGTACACCTCAGTGGAAGTGGATCTGATGAGGCCACTCGCGCCGTTCGATCCGATCCGAAAAGTCTGGAACGCGTTCCGCGATCTGCGCCCCGGCAAGCTGTTCCGGCCAACGGACGAATCGTCGTTCGCAATCGCACTCGAAGCCTTTGTGCGCTCGATTCGGGACGGCAGCAGGATCAGCCCGGACCTGAATGACGCCTACCGCAGCCTGGCCATCGTCGAGGCTGCCGAGCGATCTGCGGCAACTGGAACCGCGGTCCGCCTCGATCCGGCGCCCTTGGAAGAAAAAGATGATTCTGTCCGATTGCACAGATAATTCCACTCCCACGCTCAGCGCCATTGTTGTTACCGCCGGGACGTTCCGCACACTGCGCCGGACCGTTCGCCACCTCCGGGCACAAACCGTGGCCAACCAGATCGAACTGGTCATCGTCGCGCCCTCGGCCGAAGCGATCGCTGACCATTCGGCGGAAGATTTCGCGGGTTTTCACTCGGTGCAAGCTGTCTTTCCCGGCCCGATTCCGAATGTGGACCGTGCCATCGTCGACGGAGTCTATGTGGCGAAGGGCGATTTGATTGCAATGATCGAAGATCATGCCTACCCCGAACCAGACTGGGCATGGCATACGATCGAAAGTTTCAAAGACGGATGGGGCGGTGCTGCCTGCACGGTAGTGAACGCGAATCCCGATGGCCTCCTGAGCTGGACGAATCTGTTGATTGCCTACGGCCCATGGACGGAACCGTCGCGCTCCGGTGAGCGGCCCACCCTGCCCGCTCACAATACTGTCTACCGCCGGGAACTGCTTCTCGAATACGGAGAAAGCCTGCGCGACAAACTCGGACGCTCCGCTCTGCTGCCAGCCGATCTGCAAAAAAAGGGGCACCGGCTGTATTTCGTATCAGCCGCGCGGGTTGCCCACGTCAATCCTTCCCGATTTAGTGCGACGGCAAATCTGCGATTCAATGCCGGACGGTTGTACGGTGCAAACCGTGCCCGAGAAAACGACTGGACTCCGCTCCACCGGATTATTTACGTTCTGGGCAGTCCTGCCATCCCTTTTATCCAATACCGAAACCTTCGCAGGGAACTATTTCGGAACGGCCGCCGGAAGGAACTCCTGCCGCGCGTCCTGCCCGGCCTGTTTCTCGGATCGGTACTCGACACTTTGGGGCAGGTATTTGGCTATGCCTTCGGACCCGGCCCGAGCGAAGGCATTCTTGCTGTTTTCGAGATCGGCCGCATGCGCCACTTAACGGCCAGCGACCGGCGAAAGCTGGAGGAATGACTCATCGTCGGCCAATTGCCGGTGGGGCATAATCAGAGGACATGCCCGAGTTCGACGTGGTCGGGATAGGCCTGAACGCCACCGACACGCTGATTCTTCTTCCGCACTTTCCGGCCTACGCAGGCAAGGAGCCCTTTCGCGCGGAAATCCTCAGCCCTGGCGGGCAAGTGGCCAGTGCGATCGCCGCCTGCGCGCGGCTTGGCCTGCGAACGAAATACGTTGGCACGATCGGCGGAGATCTGCGCGGTGAGGTCCAGCTGAAGAGCCTTCAGGAGGCGGGCATTAACCTCGACGATGTCCAGATCCGCCCGGATTGCCCGAATCAAACTGCATACATTTTGATCGACGAGTCCACCGGGGAGCGGACTGTCCTCTGGCAGCGCAACGATTGTCTGCGCCTGGATGAATCCGGGATAAGCCCCGAGATGATTACCAGCGCGCGCCTGCTCCACATCGACGGTCACGACACGGCCGCTGTCGCCAAGGCCGCGCGCATTGCGAGAGAGAACGGTATTCCGGTAACGGTGGACGTCGACACGATCTATCACGGATTCGAACGCGTGCTCCCCAATGTGGACTATCTCGTGACGTCAAGTGAATTTCCCGGCCGCTGGACAAACGTGGCCGATCCGTTCCGCGCGCTCGAAGCGATCCAAGCCGAGTACGGAATGCGGTGCGCTGCAATGACGCTCGGAGCGCATGGGGCACTTGCCCGGTGCGGCGGCCGATTTTTTTACTCGCCGGCCTTTGTGGTGAATTGCGTCGATACTACCGGTGCAGGCGACGTGTTCCACGGTGCATTTTGTTACGGTGTCCTCGCCGAATGGCCGATGGACAAGATCCTGACTTTCTCCAATGCGCTCGCTGCGTTGAATTGCACCGCTCTCGGTGCGCGCGGCCGTCTGGCGCCGGTAGAGGAAGCTCTGGAATTCATGAAACGAACCGAGCGGCGTTCCCACCGCGACTTCGAAAGGTGGACTGTTTAGGTGCTGCCCATTCGCGATCTCAACCGCAGCTACAGCACTCCGATCGTCACGATGTGCATCATTGCGATCAACGTAGCGGTATTTTTCTACGAGGTGTCGCTCGATGATTACTCCCGTGAGTTGTTGATTCGTACATACGGCGTCGTTCCGGCACGCCTCGAGATGACGGATCTCATCACGTGCATGTTTCTCCACGGCGGATGGATGCACATGATCGGCAACATGTGGTTTCTCTGGATCTTCGGCGACAACGTGGAAGACGTGCTGGGGCATTGGCGATATCTGCTGTTTTATTTAGGCTGCGGCATCGCGGCCGCTCTCGCGGAAACATTCATCCATCCCGGTTCCCGGATTCCGATGATCGGGGCCAGCGGTGCGATTGCCGGCGTGATGGGCGCCTATATCATGAAGTTTCCGCACGCCCGCATCGTTACTTTGGTCACGCTGGTTATATTTTTCACGACGATCGAAGTACCCGCCATAGTGATGCTCGGCTATTGGCTGCTGATACAGCTCTTCTCCGGCGCCGGATCGTTAGCCGAAACGGGCAGCCGCGGCGGCACAGCCTTCTTCGCGCACATAGGCGGATTTCTGATGGGCATGTTGCTGATCAAGCTCCTTCCGACACAAATGCCCCACCGGCACCGGCGCGACCTTCACTGGTAGATCATGAATTTTTCTTCGCTTTATTCGGAGACCTTGCCCGCCGTCGATATCCTCGCGATCGCCGCCCATCCGGACGATATCGAACAGACCTGCGGCGGCACTTTACTGAAGATGGCGGAGCGCGGCTACCGCACTGCTGCGCTCGACCTGACAGCAGGCGAAATGGGAACCCGGGGAACGCCGGAAATTCGCCTGCGGGAAGCCCAGACGGCCGCCCAGCATCTGGGGCTGAAATGGCGGGGAAACCTCGGATTTCCCGATGCGCGCCTGGAGAACTCGCTGCCCGCGCGAATGACACTGGCCGGCGAGATCCGCCGGCTCCGGCCTCGCGCTGTGATCGTTCCCTACTGGGAAGGCCGGCATCCGGACCACTACAATGCGTCGAAGCTTTGCTATGAAGCGATCTTTGCCGCCGGGCTGGCTAAAATCGATGAAACGCTGGACCCTCACCGTCCTTATAAAGTGCTCTATGCCAGCCAGTACGCAAACGTGACTCCTTCCTTTGTGGTGGATATTACGCCGTATTTTGAGCAACGTATGAAATCGCTGCTGGCGTACGAATCGCAGTATGGAGAACATGCCGCCGGATCGGGGCTTTTTCCCCCCAAGGAAGAGATCTCGGACCGGCTTGCGATGGTGGCACGTTTTTACGGCAACCTGATTGGCGTGAAGTACGGCGAACCCTTCATCATCAAGGAGATGCAACGGGTCGACGACATCGTTGCCATGGGAGTGCGCTCCATTTGAGCGAATCCCCGCTCCGTTTCCCGTGCGGGAACTTTCTCAATCACGCCAGCGTCTAAGCTGTAGGAAGGGAAGGCGGCAATAGGAGTACAATCGCCCTTGGTGTATTGTGGCTGATTTTTCCTCAAGTTTTCCATCCGGCCTTTCAGCGCCGGGTTACGAGGCCGTTCGGAGCACGACTCCAGACGCGGCATTCTGCGATCGGATGGATGCCCATCTGATCGAAATGCTTCGCGCGGGGTCCGAAGAAGCCTACGAGATCCTGATCCAACGCTTTCAGCATCCCGTTTTCAATCTTGTGACTCGCCTTTTGGACAATCCGGGCGAGGCTGCGGATGTCCTCCAGGAAGTATTTCTAAAAGTTTTCCGCAAGATCGATTCCTTCCGTGGGCGCTCCAGCCTGAAGACCTGGATTTACCGGATCGCCGTCAACGAGGCATACAATCACAGGCGGTTTTCCAGCCGACACCGCAAGCACGAAGTCTCGCTCGGCGGAGCGGAAGACGACGGCCAAAGCTACCAGGACGTAGTGCCTGATCAATGTATTTCGCCATTCCAGGCGGTAGCCGACCGCGAGACACGCCTGCAGATCGAGCGCGCGTTAGCCGCCATCAATCCGTCTTTCCGGAGCGCCGTTGTCCTGCGCGACCTGGAGGAGCTCAGCTATGAGGAGATCGCACAGGTGTTGGAGATCAGTTTGGGCACCGTCAAGTCCAGAATTCTTCGCGGCCGCGAGGCTCTGCGCAAGGTTCTGGAAAAGCAGCAACTGATGCCCCATGTCCGGAACAATCAGGAAGCCACCGTATGGCGGCCTTTCCCGGCAATAGAACAGAGCTGATTATGAAGCCCCCTTCGTGTAGTTTCGCGCAAGACCGGACGTCGCTCTTCGTGGACGGCTTGTTACCGGATGACGAGGTTTCTTTAGTTCAGGAGCATTTGGAGGCTTGTGCGGTCTGCCACCGCCAGGTGCAGGAACTCGAAGTGGTGCGCCGGACGGTGCAAGCGCTGCCGCGCGTCGAAGTTCCCCCGGAATTGACTGTCTCTCTTCGGGTGATTGCTTCGCGGGAGCGCGCCCGCAGGGCACGCTGGGCGACTCTCGCGGGCTGGCTTTCGGCGCTGCGGTCGGATGCCGGTCTCTGGTTCAACAACCTGATGAAGCCGTTCGCCATCCCGGCGGCCGGCGGCGTAACGGCAGCGGCGCTGATCTTCAGCATGATCGTCAGTTCGTATCCGCTGCGCGGAACCACCCTTAACGGGGATGTGCCGACACCGATCTATACAGGAGCCGTCTATAAGGGCACCGTACCGTTCGATTTCGCCCGCTATGACGTGACCGTCGATCTGGTGATTGACGACCAAGGCCGCGTACTTGCCTACACGATGGTGGGAGGAAGCATGGCCGAAGATCGAAGCGTTCAGCGGAGCGTCGAGAATATCCTGCTCTTTACCGAGTTCCAACCGGCAACCTCGTTCGGACAGCGCATTCCCGGCCGTGTCCGGCTCAGCTTTCGTACCAGCCAGATCGACGTTCGGGGCTAACCGAACCACAGGTGGGGCGGCGGCTCGGGCAGCACTTTCTCGCAAGTCCAACGATTCTTGAACAAATTGCCGTCGCGGCATGCCCCGCTCCCGAACCGGTGGTGGTCGAGATCGGACCCGGCAAAGGAGCCCTGACCAGGCATCTGCTCGAACGTTCCGGCCGGCTGATCGGTATCGAAATCGATGCGCGGCTCGTCGCGGGCCTGGCCCGCGAATTTCCCGGCGTCGAACTGGTCCATTCCGACGTGCTCGATGTGGATCTTTCGCAATGGGGTCCATCCGTATTCGCCGGCAACCTTCCCTACTACATCACCTCGCCGATCGTCGATAAACTCCTCGAAACGCGAGCGTGTAAATGGGCTGTGCTGCTGATCCAGAAGGAAGTCGCCGAACGGCTGACAGCCAAGCCAGGGTCCCGCGACTATGGCTATTTGACAGTAGCCACGCAAGCACGCGCGCGCACTGAATATCTGTTTACGGTGCCGCGGGGTGTCTTCCGGCCGCCTCCGAAGGTGGATTCCGCCGTCGTCCGGCTGACACCAGCCGCGGAACCTCCACCCGCAGGATTTCTGGAGTTCGCAGGGCGATGCTTCCGGCAAAAGCGAAAAATGCTCCGCAACAATCTTGCTGGCAGATATCCGGAGATCGATCGCCTTCCGGAGGGGACAAAGCGCGCGGAACAGATCCCGGTGGCCGATCTTCAGGCGCTCTTTTCGCGGCTCTCCACCGGCGGCTGATATCCTGAAATCTTCCCCATAAATGGTAAGAGTACGCTTCGCCCCATCGCCGACAGGCTATTTGCACATCGGAAGTGCCCGGACATTTGTATTCAATTGGTTCTACGCGCGAAAGAACCAGGGGACGATGATTCTCCGGCTCGATGATACCGACATCGAGCGAAACACCGACACTTCGGTTCAGTCGATCTTCGATGGGTTGGAGTGGCTGAGCCTCGACTGGGACGAATTCTACAAGCAGTCCGAGCGCACCGGGCTTTATCGAAAAGCAGCTGACGCGATCTTTGAAAAAGGGCTGGCGTATCGCGATTTCACTCCCGCGCATGGCGGCGATGAAACGCGATCGCACGAAGGAGGTCCGTGGCTCTTCCATAAAGATGCGCGCGACATGTCTTCAGCCGAGAGCGACCGTCGCGCCGCGGCGGGCGAACCTTTCGTCCTGCGGTTCAAAGTTCCGCGCGACGGGCGTAAGGTTTCGTTCCCCGATGAAGTGTACGGGCTCCAGGAGAAATCGACGGACGATATCGAAGATTTCGCTCTTTTGCGCTCCTCCGGCGCTTCCATGTATCACCTGGCATCGTGCGCAGACGATGCCGATATGAAGATCACGCACATCGTCCGCGGCTCCGATCACCTGTCGAATACTTTCAAGCACATCCTGATTTTCGAAGCGCTCGGCGTGACTGTTCCATCGTTTGCGCACCTTCCGCTGCTGGTAGCACCGGATGGCGCAAAATTGTCGAAACGGAAGCATGGTGCAGCCGTCAGCGTCACAACCTATCGCGATGCCGGGTTTCTGGCGAATGCGTACATTAACTTCATTAGCCTGCTTGGGTGGTCTCCGAAGGACGACCGCGAACAGATGACGCTGGACGAGTTGAAGAGCTCGTTCACATTCGAGAACGTCAATCGCTCGAGCGCTACGGTCAACTTCACAGCCGAAGACCCGATCGACCAAAAGGCACTTTGGCTGAATTCCCAACACCTCCGATCCATGCCGGTGGAGGACCTTCTCCCACATGTGGCGCTGGCCCTCGAAAAGGCCGGCATTGCGCCGCCGGCTGACGAGCCAAACTTCCGGGCTGTCGTGGATCTGATTCGCGCTCGGTACTCGACTCTCCTCGATTTCCCCACCAGGGGTCGCGCGTATTTTGCCGAGGATTTCGAAATTGCACCGGAAGCCCTGGCAAAGTTGGACGCTCCCGGTGCGCGAGAGCTTTGCCGGGAGCTGGCGGAAAGGCTCTCGGCCCAATCGGAGTTCACCGAGGCAAGCGTAGAGGCTGCGCTCCGGCAACTGGCAGCGGACCGCGGAGTGAAAGCGGGCGTCATTATCAATGGCAGCCGCGCTGCGCTCTCGGGTCAAGCAGTAGGACCGAGCGCGTTCGCACTCTTCACGGCAATCGGACGCGACCGGGCCATCCAAAGGCTGGCCAGCGTATGATCTCTCTGGGTGTCACCGCCGGAAACCCGGCCGACGCTGCCTGCGCCCTGGTTACTCCGCGGAAAGTGCTGGCCGCCATAGAAAGCTCAAAGCTTCCGGGGACCTCCGCCGCTTTGGAGTGTTTGCGCATTGCAGGAATTGAACCCGGCGCCGTCGAGGTTGTGGCGGTGGCGCGCCCCGCCGATCCTCGAACTCTGGAAGTTCTGCGGGAACGGTTTCCGCGGGCACGGCTGACGCTTGTCGACCACCATCGGTCGCATGCCGCCTCAGCGCTTTGCTGCAGCCCGTTCGAGGATGCCACGGTTCTGACCATCGACGGCGGGCAGGAACTGGTTTCCGCGCGCCTGTGGCAAGCCAAAGGCGGCGCGCTCACGTCGACACGCGAGATGCTTCTGCCCGATTCCGTGGCTGGCCTGTATAGCCGGGTGACCGCGCTGCTGGGTTTCCACCGGCGGGCGGACGAGCATAAGGTCCAGTGGATGTCCGCTGCCGGCGACGACCGCTTCGTCCCGCTGTTCCGCTCTCTGTTGGGAGAACCCTGGGGCGGAATGAATCTCCATCTCGACGCGAGCGACACTTCTTCTTACGCCTTCGGCAATGGTTTCTACGAAACGTTAGGCGTATCCCCCAGGGCGGAAATCCCGCCCGCGCTCCGGCCGCATGTCGCCTCCGGCTTGCAGCGCGCAATCGAGGGCTATGCGATCGACATGGCGGGATCGGGCAAGAATCTTTGCCTGGCCGGCGGCTTATTCTTCAATGCGCTGCTGGTCCGTGCGTTCGAACGAAGCGGCCGCTGGGAGAATGTCTTCGTTCAGCCTGCGGCAGGAAACGCCGGCACAGCCATCGGCGCAGCAGCCAGTGCACTAGGCTGTCCTCGGCTTCCGATGCACACGCTGGCTCTTGGACCCGCGTATTCTCCCGAGGAGATCAAGCAGGTTCTGGAGAATTGTAAGCTGCGTTTCCGCTATCTGCTCACCAACGGAGAAGTCATCTCAAACGCAATCGATGTGCTGCGTGAGAATAAGATCCTTGCCTGGATGCAGGGCCGGATGGAGTTCGGCCCCCGGGCGCTCGGCAACCGCAGCATCCTGGCTTCTCCGCTCGACCCATATTCCAGCGAGAATCTGAACGTCTACATAAAGCACCGGGAGGGCTTTCGCAAATTCGCGGCGGCTGTGCCGTCAGAGCGATGCGGCGAGTATTTTGAGACCAGCAGCAATGCGCGATTTCTCGCGACCGTCAGCAAAGTTCTGCCGGAGCACCGCGAAACCTTCCGCGCGGCGCTGATGGGAGGCGATCTCATCCGCGTTCATTCCGTCGACGCGGAAGAGAACCCGCTATTTCACCGATTACTGACGGACTTCGGCAAAGCGACCGGCCTTCCGGTTCTTTACAATACGTCGTTCAACCTTTTCGGCGACCCGCTGGTTTGTACGCCGCGAGACGCGGTACGAAGCTTTTATTCATCCGGAATTGATGCGATGATTGCCGGGAACTTTCTGATCGATAAATAAGCTCATGGAACCGGCTGGGGGATGGCGATGCTCTATGCGAATTTCCTTCTGATTGTTGCCGCGGTTTGCGGCCTGGCGGCATGCTCTCCTTCCGCTTCCCCGCCCGAGTCGGCTCCCAAACAATCACAGCCGTCTCCACCCCCTGACCTCACCGCATTGTTTCCCCCGAAGGACCGTGTCGACGTCCGCGTCGTCACCGGCCATGTGCTCGATAAGGACGTGTTGCCGGGAGGCAATGTTGCGAGCTACGAGAGCGGCAAACGGACTTGGCAGCTATTTCTAGTCCAGGAAAAAAGTGCCGAAGCAGCGGCGATCCTTCTGCTCAACTACAAAACCACTCTTACCGATCCGAAGTACGTGGGAAGCTTCGGAGCTTACTACGGTATCGACGCCGGCAAGCCCGTATTCGTACTTCAAAAGGGATCTTATTTGGCGGGGATCGTTGGCCTGACCGACAAACAGGCCGATCCGGTCGCGCGCGAGTTTGCCGCGCGGCTGAATTGACGCCGGCTGGAGAAATTCTTCGCGCCGAGATCGAGCGCAGCGGACCCATTTCGTTTGAGCGCTTCATGACCGTCGCGCTCTACCATCCGGAATACGGCTACTATCGCCGCCGCCAAGACCCCTTTGGCAAGCACGGTGACTTTTACACCGCTACACAGCTTCAGCCGGTCTTTGGAATGCTGGTACGCGCAATCGCCGATGGTTTGTCCAGCGAGCGCGTCGTCGTCGATATCGGCGCCGGACGGCAGGAGATGAGATCCGCATTTGACGATTGGACCTACATCCCCGTCGACGTGGACGACGCCATGCCGGAACACGCGGCCGGAATCCTGTTTGCCAATGAACTATTCGATGCTCTTCCCTGCCGGGCGCGGAGTGCAACCGGGGAAGCACTTGTCGATTTCCGGAACGGCCGCTTTCTGTGGACGGATCCGCCGGTATCCGAGGATTGTCCACAAGCAGCGGCAATGTTGAGGCGGATGGCTCGTGCTCTCGACCGCGGCTACCTGATCGTCGCCGACTACGGCTACGAAGCCCGCGAGCAAACGCGTCGTTTTCCGCAAGGGTCGCTCACGTCATACAGGCGCCACATCGCTTATGCCGATGTCCTCGACTCGCCGGGTGAGCGAGACATCACCTTCCATGTGAATTTCACCTCTCTGGTAGCGGACGCGGCCGCGGCGGGATTCGAGTTACTAAAGAAGCAGACACTGGCTTCCTGGCTGATGTCGGCAGGAGAGGATGTCATCGCTCGTGCAGCGCAGAAGGACGCGCTGCAACTGAAGACACTTTTATTCGGAATGGGAGAGAGCTTCGACGTCCTCCTGTTTCGGCGGATCGCAGGTTCGCTTCGATCGCACCAAAACGCGACATAGAAAATGAAACGGCCCCGGTTGCCCGGGGCCGCTGTTTGCTAAATTTGTTCGCGAAGGTTACTTCTTTTTCTTCGCGGGCGCCTTCTTGGCAGGCTTTTTGGCTGCCTTCTTGACAGCCTTTTTGGTCGCGTTCTTCATTGGTGATTCTCCCTAAACATCAAATTTGCGATCTGAGATCGCATTGTGATCCAGATATAAGGTCTTTCGCGTGCAATGTCAAGAAAAAAAGTGATAGAGCGGCGGCGCGCACAACTACCTATCATGAAAAAACGTTTCTCCTTAGAATTGTTCGTATGCGTGTGACACTCTTCGTCGCGCTCGCTTTGTTATTTCTTGCGTCCGCCTGCTCGCGGCGCCAAGCGAAAGTTAAGCTTCCTCCCGCCATGACGCCGGTCAAAAGGGGATATACCGAGAACGGTATTGCCAGTTGGTATGGGCATCCATATCACGGCCGCAAGACTTCGAATGGCGAAGTATACGATATGCACAAAATGACAGCGGCGCATCGCTCGCTGCCGTTCGGCGTCGTTGTTCAGGTGGAGAACAAGCAGAACGATAAGCGCGTCGAGGTTCGCATCAACGATCGCGGCCCGTTCGTAAAGAACCGCATCATCGATGTCTCCAGGGAGGCCGCCGAACGGCTGGGAATGATCGGACCGGGCACCGTTCCTGTGAAGATCAAAGTTATCCGCACCCCATAGATTCCGAAAGAATTTTTTCCCGCTCGCGCCACTACCCATTTTGTGCGAGGGCATACGTTGGACACGCCGATAACCAAGCCGAAGGCAGTAATCGGGCGTTCTCCCAGAATGCAGCAGGTTTTTCGCCAGATTGAACGCCTCGGCCGGCATCGCTGGCCCGTCCTGATTCTTGGGGAAACAGGTACCGGAAAGGAAATGGCGGCGCGAGCGCTGCACGAGGTAGATCCACGTGGGGCCTTCGTCACGATCGACTGTTCTGCGATGGTGTCGACGCTGATGGAGAGCGAGCTGTTCGGCCACGCGCGCGGCGCATTCACCGGCGCCGTGACTCAGAAGACGGGTCTGATTGAGTTAGCAAACGGCGGAACCGCATTTCTGGATGAGGTGGGAGAGCTTCCGCTCGATTTGCAGGCCAAGCTTCTTCGTGTGCTTCAGGAGAAAGAGTTCCGTCCCGTCGGCGGCACCAGTTCGCGCCGTTCGGACTTTCGTGTGATCGCTGCCACCAATCGCGACCTGCTGCGTGAAGTCGAGCGCGGAACATTCCGCCGCGACCTCTACTACCGGTTAAACGTCGTCACACTCCGTTTACCTCCGCTTCGCGACCGTTCGGAGGACTTGCAGGATCTGATTCATTACTTCCTCGAACGCTACGGGCGCAATCACCAGATGTCACTGCCCACTCTGCAACAGCTTCTTGCGTATCCGTGGCCTGGAAACATTCGCGAGCTTGAGAACTGTATCAAGCACATGGTGTCTGTAAACTCCGGCCCTATCCTTCACGATGGCGACTTGCCATCGACCGTTCTCAATCACCGCCTCTCGCAAGCGGCGCACGCGCTAGCGACAGCAGTTGGTGTTGCCAATCAACCGGGTCCGCGAGGCACGGTCCCACCCCCATCGCAACAGGGTTCCGCCTATCCCGAAAACGCACCGATTGTTCCGCTCGCTGACGTGGAAAAGCGCGAGATTCTACGTGCGCTCGAATACACGCGCGGCGACCGCATGATGGCCGCCAGCCTGCTGGGGATCGGTAGAACCACTCTTTACCGGAAGCTCAAAGAGTACAAGGTCGACGTCTAATGAAAGCGCTTTCCATTCTGTTTGGCGACGCCAACGCCACACGGCGAGAACTCTTCCAGCTTTGTTTTGAGGAATCGCCCCGCGATATCGCCTCTGCGCGGATCGTAGCCTTTGGCGAAGTCCACGAAACACTACGGCAGGAAGTCTACGACGCCCTTGTTCTCGCCGTCGATAGCGAGGATGGATTCGAGACCTTGCTTCGTACCTCGCGTCGTTACCCTGGCCTTCCCGTGATCGCCGTCACGTCGAATCCCTACGGCTGGTCCGACCGGCTGATCATGGAGGGAACAGAGGATATTCTTCCGGAAAATGAAATCGCCCCCGAAACGCTGGTGATGCGCCTTCGGACGGCCATTGCCCGACGCCACCATCGCAGGGGATCAGCGCGGCAGGATGCCTTGACAGGACTACTGACCGAAGATACCCTGCTGCCTCTTGCGACACATCTTTTGCGCGACATTCGCCGTGACGGCCGGCGAGCATCGGTGGCAATGGTCAGCTTTGACGGCATCGACGCGGTGATGGAAGCGCACACCGCCTCCGCAGCGGATACGGTGATGCTGAAGGCAGCGGAGTTTCTCCAACGTACGCTGCCGCAATCGGCGATCCTCGCACGGACCGGCTACCAGGAATGTACGATTCTGGCGTTGGATATTAATCCGCATGCCCTGCGTCTTCCGGTTGCCAAGGCAGCGGTCCGGCTTCATCAATGGCTGCCGGCAAACTATCCGCACATCACTGCGCTGTTCGGGTCGTGCCATGCGCAGCGCGGTGAAACGGTTGAGCGGATGATGGCCTTCGCACGCGAGTCCATGTGCGAAAATGTTTTCGCACTTGGAGCTCGGTCTTGACGCTACTTATACCCTAGACCCCCGTCCCACGGGTGTTGCGATCTACTCGCAAGAGATGCTTCGAGGGCTGGCAGCAATCGAGGAGCTGAGCGTGCGCGCCCGCTATCGCCCAAACCGCTTCCTGCGCTCGTTCCGCCATCCTCTGCCGCCAGGCGTCCGCCGCGGACTCCTTTTCGATTCCATCGCTCCTCGCGATCCGATCTTTCACGGATTGAATCAGCGCCTTCCTCACGCCAAACGCGGACGCTTTGTCGCCACATTCCATGATTTGTTCGTAATGACGGCGGAATACTCCACACCGGAGTTCCGCGCCCGGTTCACACGATTTGCGCATGAAGCGGCCGAGCGTGCAGACCGCATCATTGCCGTATCGGAATTCACCGCGAATCAGGTATCCGGACTGCTGAACGTCCAGAGATCGCGAATCCACGTCATTCACCACGGCGTCAGACCGCCGCTCCTTCCCCGGCAACGTACGCCGGAGCCGATGATCCTTCATGTCGGTGCGATTCAGAAGCGGAAGAATGTCGCTGGTTTGGTGGATGCCTTTCGGCAAGCACCGCCAGGATGGCGGCTGGTGTTGGCAGGCGGCTCAGGTTATGGCGCGGAACAAGTATTCGACAAAATCGCCAAAAGCCCTCGCCGGGATGATATTACCGTCACCGGGTACGCGGAAGCGGACGCGCTCGAAGACTTGTACGCCCGCGCATCCATTTTTGCCTTTCCGTCGTTCGATGAGGGTTTTGGAATCCCGATAATCGAAGCGATGGTACGGGGGATTCCTGTCGTCTGTTCCAATCGCTCCGCCAGTCGTGAAGTTGCGGGCGATGCGGCGTTGCTGATCGATCCATCGGATTCCGATCAGCTAGGAGACGGATTGCGGCGCCTGGCTGCCGACACGGCCTTGCAGGCACAATTGTCAGCAGCCGGGCTGGCGCGTTCTTCGTTATTCTCGTGGGATCAGGCCGTTCGTGAAACGGTTCAGCTCTACGGCGAGCTTTAGTTGGATTCCTCTTCCGTCGAAATCTTGAGGGCCTTGAGGAACTTATGGTCCTGAGACGTCCACTTTACTTTGCCGCCTTCAACGCGGGTGACCTCGCGGGACTCGGGCACTGAAGCTTCTTCCTCGTCCTCGTTATTCTCGCGACGGTTGAAACCAATGGTCGCCTCAAGTACCAGGAACACATCGTAACCTGCGTTCTTGATATCTCCAATTGCGGAGGCAATTCGATCCGAGTCCGAAAGTGACTCGTTGATCGCGACCCCAAGTTCCTGCATCAACTCTTTGAGTTTTTCGTCCAAAATATGCCTCTTTTCTCAGGCTTTCCCCAAGCATACCATCGCAACGGATTTATGCTTCTATTACTCCGATGTGCGTCGTACTATCTTGGTTGCAAGAAGGTAACCAACCGGCACTCCGGTAGACTGAGAGTGTCGGCTAGCGACTATTGTTCGCAGGACTTTTTTGCGCCACAAACCCATGTTTAAAAAAGCCCATCGATTCGTGGAGAGTGTCCTTCCGGCCATCATCAAGCCCCTCCGCGCTCTGTGGAATGAATTGATCGGTTTTCTGTTTCTTGTATTTGCTGTGACTTCAGGACTGTCAGCATTTCGCGCCTGGCGAAATTTTGATGGCTCCAGCGACTCGATCATGCGTTTGGCGCTGGGCTTAGCTTTTAGTCTGGTGATGGCTTATTTCGGCGTGACTTCCTTCCTTCGCGCCCGCCGGATCAGCCGGTCGTGAAGGAATCGCTCCCCACTCCGGGAAAATTTCCCTACACTCGCGGCATCTATCCCGAAATGTACCGTTCACGGTTGTGGACAATGCGGCAGTATGCCGGATTCGGGACGGCTGAGGAATCCAATCGCCGATACCGGTACTTGCTATCCCACGGAACGACAGGACTATCCGTGGCATTCGACCTCCCCACGCAGATGGGGTTCGATTCAGACCATCCGATGGCCGCCGGAGAAGTGGGCCGTGTGGGCGTTGCGATCTGCTCCCTCGCGGATATGCGCGTGCTGTTCGATTCCATCGATCTGGCCCGCATTTCGACGTCGATGACCATCAACTCCACGGCGGCGATCCTGCTGTCGCTCTACCTGTTGGTGGCGCGGGAGCAGAAGGCCGATCTCCGCAAGCTAGAAGGGACAATTCAGAACGATATTCTCAAGGAATACATCGCCCGCGGAACCTATAT
>CAYTVP010000022.1:0-21466 GCA_964441675.1 uncultured Solibacteraceae bacterium
GAAGACGCTGGGCGACAATTGCCAGAAGCGCAAGAGAGAATTGCTGGCGCATCTGTTGCTGGCTGTGCAGTGGGAACGAATCCAGGATACGCGAAACGGTTTGCGAGGCGTCGTTCGTGTGCAGCGTAGAAAGCACGAGATGCCCTGTTTCGGCCGCCGTCAGCACCGTTGCGATCGTTTCGGCATCCCGCATCTCGCCAACCAGGATCACGTCCGGATTCTGCCTCAGTACGCTTCGGACAGATGCGCCGAAGCCGCGAGAATCCTGACCGACTTCAATCTGCTCAACAACAGAAGAGCGGTTAGCATGCACAAATTCGATTGGATCTTCGATCGTCACAATGTGCCCACGCTGGGTTGTGTTGATCAGGTGAATCAGCGCCGCCAGGGTTGAACTTTTTCCGCAGCCGGTAGGACCAGTCACCAGGATCAGCCCCTGGCGCCGTGCAGCCAGTTGGCCAAGCGCGGCCGGGAGATGCAGCGATTCCAGTGTCGGCGTCTCTCCAGGTAGCAAGCGGATACTCGCGGCCAACGTTCCACGCTGGTAATGAACGTTGGCGCGGAACCGTCCTGCAAACTCACGCGCAAAACAAAAGTCGATCGCGCGTTCGTGTTGCAGAGCCTCGTATTGCTTTCGGGAGAGAAGAGGCATCACGAGATCGTGGCACTCCTCGCCGGTCAGCACGGGCCCCTCGGACACCAGGCTGCCATTGATACGAAGCGTCACACCCGCACCCGCAATCAGCAACAGGTCGGAGGCGCCCCGGCGGACAGCATGAGATAACAGGCGATCGAGCGAATGAGAAGAAACGGATATTTCGGCGCCTTCGCGGGAGGTCCGCGCAGTACGATTCAACGTCGCGACGATTTCCGCCAGTTCACTGCCGTAACTGTCCATGCGAATCAGGTTTACGATAGCGCGTTTGCAAATCTAGCCACGGACGATCTGCGAGACAGGGTCACCGTACACGTCGGTCAGCCGCATGTCGCGGCCGTTGAAACGATAAGTGAGAGCCGTATGATCCAGGCCCAACAGATGGAGGATGGTCGCGTGCAAATCGTGTATCGAGATGGGTTGCTCTTCCGCCTTGTAGCCGAATTCATCGCTCGAGCCGATCACCTGTCCGCCGCGAATCCCGGCGCCAGCCATCCAGATGCTCATCGCCCCAGGGTTGTGATCGCGCCCGACACCACGCTGCGAAATGGGCATCCGGCCGAACTCGCCCTGCCAGATTACGAGCGTCGAATCGAGCAGGCCGCGCTGGCGAAGATCGGTCAGCAGGCCCGAGATCGGCAGATCCACCTCCGCCGCATGTTTCGTGTGATTGGAGTAGATGTCTTCGTGAGCATCCCACGTGTCCGTGTTCTGGTTGCCCAGCCCGCCATGGTAAAGCTGCACAAAGCGTACGCCTCGTTCCACCAGCCGGCGCGCCATCAGACACTGGCGCCCAAACGGCTCCGTCACAGGATCGCCGATGCCATACAGCTTTTGAGTCGGGGCACTCTCAGAGCTGAGGTCGACAACGTCGGGCGCACAACCCTGCATGCGATAGGCAAGCTCGTAGGACTCAATCCGCGCCGCCAGCTCCGAATTGCCGGGATTACGCTCCACATCCAGCCGATTCAACTTGTCGAGCAATGCCAATCGGGAGCGCTGCTCTTCGGGAGTAATCTCCGCCGGCGGTTGAAGATCCAGTATCGGCGCTCCGGAGGGACGGAACACAGTGCCTTGATAGGCGGCCGGCATAAATCCGGCGCTCCAATTCGAGGGACCTCCAAAAGGACCGCCGCGGGCATCGTAGATCACAACGAAGGCGGGCAGGCTCTGCGCCTCGGAACCCAATCCGTAGGTCACCCAGGACCCAAGACTCGGAAAGCCCATGCGGATCATGCCGGAGGCCAGCGCATAATGCGCCTGTACGTGGTCGTTCGATTTGCTGACTACCGATCGCAGCACAGCCAACTCATCCACATGAGATGCCATGCGCGGGAAGATCTCGGAGACTTCAATCCCACTTTGTCCGTACTTCTGAAATTGGAACGGGCTTGGCATGAGCGGACCCGGATGGCCCTGGCGGACGATGACATCGCCCTTGCCGGTTAGCGGATGGCCGGCATATTTCTTCAGAGCGGGTTTGGGATCGAACGTGTCGACATGGCTGACGCCGCCGCTCATGAACAGGGAAATGACGTTCTTTGCTCGTGCAGGAAAGTGAGGCTTCTTAGCCGGGTTGGAACCGCCTGCAATCGAGCAGCTGTCGGAAGCAAGCAACGAATCTTGAGCCAGCAACGAAACCAACCCAAGGCCCGACAGCCCGCCGCAGGACTCAAAGAGAAAATCACGTCTGGACCGGAAGCGCGGCACTGTACTTACCTCAGGTAAACAAACTCGTTCAGATTCAGCATCACATGCGCCAGACCGGCTAAGCTGTGCTCGCCGAGATACGCGAGGGCAAGCTCCCGTTCCTGCGCAGTAGGCTTGCGTCCGAGTGCGATTTGGTAAGCGGTGTCAACCTGTCGAGCCGGATCCTGATCCGCCGCGGTTTCCTCGACGCGCTTTGCAAACATTTCTGCGTGGCGCAGGACAAATTCGTCATTCATCAGCATCAGTGCTTGAGTGGGCACCGTTGAGACTCCGCGTGCTCCGCATGCGATGTTCTGATCGGGAAGATCGAACGATTCAAGCATAGGGAACGGCAAACCGCGTTTACGATAGATGTAAATACTTCTCCGCCAGACTTCGGGTCCGTCGGTTTGCTTATGCCAGATGCCGTGCTTCATCTGTGCCAACACCTCCGGCTGCAGCGGCGGAAAGATCGACGGGCCGCCTATCTCCCGGTTGAGGCCACCGCCTACGGCCAGGATGGAATCGCGAATGATCTCGGCATCCAGGCGCCGGGCCCGGAAACGCCAGCCGTGGATATTCTGAGGGTCGAGACGTGTGTTCTCGCCGCCCGCAAATGCGGAAGACATTTGATAAGCATCGGAGGTCATCAGCAGGCGGTGCAGGTGCTTCACGCTCCACCCGTTATCCATAAACTCTACCGCCAACCAATCGAGCAGCGGCTGATTAGTTGGCTCGTCGCCCATCTTCCCGAAGTTGTCAATGCTGGCCGCGATGCCGCGTCCAAAGTGATGGTGCCAAATGCGATTCACCGCTACACGTGCTGTCAGCGGATTGTCGCGCGACACCAGCCAGTTCGCCAGTGCCAGCCGCCGGCCGGACGTCCGGCCATTCGCGGGCGGTAGTTCAACGGGGGGATTTCCGACTGTGGCCACTGTCAGGAACC
This sequence comes from uncultured Solibacteraceae bacterium, assembly GCA_964441675.1. Taxonomy (GTDB): domain Bacteria; phylum Acidobacteriota; class Terriglobia; order Bryobacterales; family Bryobacteraceae; genus JAPKYZ01. Next base: position 3,291 of record CAYTVP010000022.1, read on the forward strand.
CTGGTGACATCACCGAACCGTGGCTATGTATGTCGCCGCGAATCAAGAAATGAGATGGCGGTGCAACGTAGCTCCCCGGCCCTTTGTGGAGAAAGCTTCCTTCTGCCGGCTTTTGGCTGACGCCTTTTCCTGGGGCTGGCTCATCGCCAGGCCCATCCGGCGTAAAGCGATAATCGCCGTCCGTGATTCCCATGGCCACCGGGATCGGCGCGGGTCTCGCTTTCTCGATCTCCTTGGCCTGCAGCTCTAACTGCTTCTTGCTAGCTAGATCCTCCTCAGTCATCGCGGCGTTGATGGCCGGCACACTTACAGAAGTTGTGCGAATTACCTGATTGGCCAGCAGCGTCTGCCCCGGCGTGCGCTGGTCCTCTGGAGTCGCGATGGCCAGCCGAATATTGTCCGGCAGCTTCTTGAACTTCTCAGCCAGCAGCCTGTCCCGATAGGGCTGCTCAAGGGCTCGGATTCTCGCGCGAATCCTGGTCAACCGCGCGTTCACCTCTGCTGATTTTTCCTCGTACGCTTTCGCGACTTCAGGCGAGGTAAGAGGATGATCCACTTCGACGTAACCAAAAAGGGAAGCTTGCAGCCGGTAGTAATCCTTCTGCGGAATCGGATCGAACTTATGGTTGTGGCATCGGGCGCACTGCACTGTCATCCCGAGGATGCCCCGTCCAATCGTAGCGATCATGTCATCAAGGTACTCGTAGCGGAACTCGGGGTTATCCTTTTCCCGGTATCCCACCTTGGCGTAATTCCGTAGGAATCCGGTAGCAATCAGGCTGTCGTAAGTGACCTGCTTCAACTCATCACCGGCGATTTGCTCTCGGAGGAACACATCCCAGGGTTTGTCCTCGTTGAAGGCCCGGACGACGTAGTCGCGATATTTCCAAGCGTTCGGACGATCGAAGTCATGCTCGTAGCCGTTGGAATCGGCATAGCGTGCGACGTCCAACCAGTGGCGGCCCCATCGTTCGCCATAATGCGGCGATGCCAGCAGCTTGTCGATCAACTTCTCCCACGCATTCGGGGAAATATCCTCGACAAACTCCTTTATCTCGGCAGGAGAAGGAGGCAGACCGAGGAGATCCAGATAAGCGCGCCGCACCAGCGTCCGCCGCCCGGCTTTCGGTGCTGCTTTCAATCCCTGCTCCTGCAATTTCTTGCTGACGAACGCATCAACGGGATTCCCGGACGACAGCGGGACCGTAGGCCGGACAATCTTTTGGAATGCCCAGTAGTCCCTGGCATCGGGCGGCACATCGCCCTTTTCGAGATCGGCGGTTGCCGCGGCGGCATCCCCTGCGCTCGGAACTGCCGCGCCCCCTGCCCACGGCGCACCTTGCTCGATCCACCGGCGCAGCGTTTCCACTTCTTCGGGCTTCAGCTTGGAATCCAACGGCATGGCAGGCTTCTCGTGCCCAGCCACCATCCGATACAGTTTGCTTCCCTCCGGATTTCCGGGAACTATCGAGGGCCCATGGAGGCCGCCGGCTAAAAGAGTTTGGCGGCTGCGTAAGTCCAGCTTAGAGAGTTGGACCGTTTCACCGTGGCATTTCCAGCAGGAAGCAGATAAGATCGGCTGGACATCTTTCGCAAAGTCGACCGTTTGCGCGTACAGCGGCCCAAGCCCAATGGCAATGAAACCGGCCGTTATTTTGCGAAGCAGCATGGCGACAAAGCCCGCGGCGGCTCTTGATGCCTCGATTGTATAACCGAAGCACCCCCTTCGGCCGCGTCTTCGGATAAGCTCGTAGAGCTTATGTGGCGCTCCCTTCTTTGTACAGGCGCGGCAGCAATCCTGCTGAACTTGCCGATGAGTTCCGGCACACCCTCAAAACCAATACGACTTTGGCCTCAGGAAGCTCCCGGTCCAAAGTCTGCCGGCGGGTTGGAACGCGATTCGACAACTGAGAAAGACCGGATGGTTGGCGGCCGCCGCGTGATACGCCTGACCGATATCTCAGTTCCGGAGATGACGATCTATCCGGCTGATGGGAATAAAACAGATGCGGCTGTTCTGGTATTTCCGGGTGGCGGCTACCGTGTTTTGGCTTGGGATCTGGAGGGCACGGAGGTTTGCGAGTGGTTCAACTCCATCGGCGTGACGTGCGGATTGATTAAGTACCGTGTTCCCGCACCTGAAGGTACTCCACGATGGGCGCCTGCACTGCAAGATGCGCAGCGAGCAATCGGTTTGATGCGGACACGCGCCAGAGAGCTGGGTATCGATCCGGCCAAGGTGGGCGTGCTTGGATTTTCGGCCGGCGCACATCTTTCGGCCGCGCTCAGTACCAACTACGAGAAACGTAGCTACGACCGCGTGGACGCCGCCGACGATCGCTCCGCAAAGCCCGCCTTCGCAGTTTTGATCTATCCCGGCGGCATCGTTCCGCGCGATTCGACTACACTGGCGCCAGAACTAAAAGTCAACGCGTCTGTACCTCCCACGTTTATAGCGCAGACAGCAGACGACAACGTACGCGTAGAAAACAGCCTGGTCTATTACGCAGCCCTGAAGGAAGCCAAGGTTCCCGTGGAAATGCATCTGTATCCGACCGGGGGGCACGGCTATGGACTGCGCAAATCAGCGGACACGGTCACCACTTGGCCCGCCCGCGTCGAGGACTGGCTCCGAGCGCTTCACATAATCGGTAAATAGTTCAGCGAACCAGCTCAACCGTCGCAATCATTCGTGCACCGGTTCGCAGTTCATGAATCACTTGGCCGGCGGCATCGAGTTCAACAAGCCGTCTGCCGGTATAGTCGGACAGAAGCAGGTGCCCGTCCGGTAAGACCACGAAACCGGATGGCCATCCAAATTGTAGATCCATCTTTGCTCCGGCGAGACTTCGAACGACCTTTCCGGAAGGATCCACTTCAAAGAGCTCCCCAGGGTCGTTGACACCGGTCAAGGTATTTCCATTTGTCAATCTTCGGCCCTGGTACAACTTGCGATTGTTACCGTTGGGCGCCTGCCACGACCAGATAATTTTTCCCCCACGATCCACTTCAATCAGTTTTCCAGCCGCTTCGATCGCAATCAGAGTTGTGTCACTTTCGGTCCGATGTGCGTTCCGCATCCTCATATTTGCGAGATCCGGACTTTCATACTTCCAGACAATCTTCTTATCGGGAGTCACCTCAATCACTTTTCCAATCCTGGCGTCACCGATCAGCGTATTGCCATTGGACAGGCGCTGCGCGGCGAGCGGATGTTCCAGTCCTTCCGTGTATTGCCACACCGGACGATGCTGTTCATCCAATTCCACGACTTTCTTCTCGGCACCGAGAGTAAATAGCACCCGGCCGCCGGGAAGTGCCTGTACGTCATGACCGCGGGCATTCGGCTTGGTCCAGAGTTCCCTTCCCGACGGCCACTCCATGGCGACGATCTCGCCTTTGGGTCCATGATCGGCGAGGAGCAGCGTGTATTTTGCCGGCGTTGGTTTCAGGTACCGGTCGAAGAAACCGAACGCGCGCGCTTCGGCCAGTTCCGCATCGGCGCCTTTGAACCCATGTCCCGCACCGGAAATCGTTTCGATCTCAGCGGGAACTCCGGCGGCAAGCAGTCTTTCGGTCAGCCACACGGAGTGCTCATACGCAACGTATTTGTCATCGGTGCCATGAATCGACAACGTCGGAGCGGCATTCGGTGTCACCCAATTCAATGGACTGGACAGCTGGTGAGCCCGGCGGTTGTGCGTCAGATCTCCGCCAAGGAACAGCGGTAGCACTTCGGCGGCGTCCACGCTTTTTGAGTACGACTGTGTGAAATCCGTGGGACCGTAGTAGTTCACCACGCAGGAAACCCGGCTGGACTGATCGAGATTCGGGCCGCTGCCTTCGAATTCACGGACATCGGCAGTCAGGCCGAGAAACAGTGCAAGATGTCCACCGGCGCTGCCGCCCATCGCGCAGATGCGTTCCGGATCGATCGCGTATCGCGAAGCATTGGCGCGCAGAAATCGTACCGCAGCTTTGACATCTTCCACCGCGGCAGGAAACTGATGCCGCGGCGCAAGGCGATAGCCGACCGTGGCTGCAAAGTATCCACGCTGCGCCAGCCTCGCTGCCACGAGCAGATAACTTTCGCGATTACCGCGCCGGAATCCACCACCGTGCACGAGCACGACCGCCGGCATAGGGCCGCTAGCGGCAGCACTCGGATAAACGACATCCATCGCCACGCGAGCGCCCACATTGGTGTACACGATATCTTTTTCGTGGATCACGTCAGCGGGCATCGAGGGTGCCGGCGGCTGTGTCTGCGCCAGAATACACGAAGTCCATACGAGAGCGGCAAGATAATGTGGCCTCATAGAATCCTCTCGATTCTGTCACGGCGTCAGCTGGCGTGGATAGAATAAAAGCCCATGCTTCGCCGGTCTTTTTTGACGACAGCCGCCAGCGCCACGGGCGCGATGCTCTCTGCCAGAGGCGCAGAAATCCCGATCATCGATACGCATATACATCTGTTCGATCCCAGACGACCCGAAGGCGTTCCCTGGCCGCCAAAAACCAACACCGTACTTTATAAGCCCGCGCTGCCAGACCGCTATATCGGAATCACGAAATCTTTGGGAATCGTCGGGGCGATCGAAGTCGAGGCCAGCCCGTTGGTGGAGGATAACCAGTGGGTGCTCGACATCGCCGCCAAGAATAACGTCATCGTGGGGATGATCGGCAGCCTGGAGCCCGGCAATGCGGAGTTCGCGAAGAACCTCGATCGATTCCGCCGCAATCCTCTCTTTCTCGGGATCCGGTACGGCAATTTATGGGGTCGCGACCTGGCGCGTGATGTGGATAAACCTGCGGTGGCAGCCGATCTGAACCGGCTTTCCGACGCTGGATTGACGATGGATTCGGCAAATCCGAACCCGGCTTTGCTCGACGGAATTCTACGCTTATCGGACCGGTTGCCGAATTTGCGGATCGTAGTGGATCACCTGCCACAGATGAACCCCGGTGCCTCAGCAGGTCAGTTGGAGGAATTCCGGAAACGGCCGCAGATCTACGTCAAGCTTTCTGAAGTCTTCCGCCGAGTGGACGGAAACATTCCTCCCGATCTCGAATATTACCGGGCAACGCTTGATCGCCTCTTTGAAACATTTGGCGAAGATCGCGTTCTCTATGGCAGTGACTGGCCCAATAGCGATTCCTGGCGTCCCTATGCGGATGTGTTGGCGCTGGTCAAGAAGTACTTTGAAAGTAAGGGGGCCACAGCGGCGGAGAAGTATTTCTGGAAGAATTCGATCCAAGCGTATCGGTGGAAGAAACGGTCGCCGGACCAACCAAGCACTTAATAGGATTGACTTTTATTAAGTTTTTAAAAACTCTCCTGAGCTATCTTCGGGGCATGAGACGTAATTTCACTCTCGCTTGGATGCTATTGCTGACCTTTGGAGCGTCAACCCTATTTGCTCAGACGAAGCCGGACTTTACCGGCGACTGGAAGCTGAACAAGGCAAAAAGCGAACTCGGACCTCTGGCCGACCGTACTCCGGACGACCTCATCGTAAAGATCAATCATAAGGAGCCGGAACTGAAAACTTCGGTCCAGGGCCCGAACGGACAGTCGCAGGAGTCCAGTGTCACGATCAACGGACAGCCGACTGTACATACAGACAAGGGCCCGATGGGCGAAGTAAAATCGACTGCAACGGCGAAATGGGATGGCGATGTCTTGCTGGTCGATGTGAAACGGGAGATGGGAGAGACGTCGGCTTTACAAAGCGATCGTTGGAGCCTATCCGGAGACAAAAATGTATTGACGATTGCCCGGACACTCTCGGGTCAGATGGGGACTCTTGAAATGAAACAGGTGTTGGAGAAGCAGTAGGGCGCTATCGAACTACGCCGCCCCGTACTTCTTAAACCAGGCATTTAACTTTTTTATGGCATCATCGGCTGCGGCCTGGTTGTAACTGGGCCGATAATCGGCATTAAAAGCATGGCCGGCATCTTCATAGACCTGGATGTCGACCGTTTTCCCAACGGCCTTCGCTGCAGTCCGCATTTTTTCCACAGTGTCGAGTGGAATCCCTTGATCTTTCGCCCCGTAGAGCCCGAGCACCGGTGCGTTTAGCTGGCTTACAACGTCAATGGGATGCTTTGGCTGCAGCGCGCTAGCCTCTCCCACCAGCCGGCCATACCACGCGGCGGCTGCCTTAACTTTCGGATTGTGCGCAGTGTACAACCAAGTAATCCGACCACCCCAGCAGAAACCTGTAACTCCGAGCTTCGAGCTATCACCCTTGCCCGACTTCTCAGCAAACATCAGCGCGGCATCGAGATCGCTGAGCACAGTGACATCAGGTGTCTTCGATACAATCCCCGCAATCAGCTCTTTTATGTTCTCGATCTTCGAAGGATCGCCCTGGCGTGAAAAGCATTCCGGCGCAATGGCATAATGGCCCACCTTCGCAAAGCGCCGGCACATGTCCTTGATGTGTTCGTGGAGGCCGAAGATCTCCTCGACAACCAGAATGACAGGAAATTTTCCGGCCTTGTCGGGCATGGCTCGATATCCAGGAATTATGCCGTCGCTGGTAGGGATCTGCACTTCCCCGGCTACTAAGCCGTTGGTATCCGTCTTGATCGTCTGCGCGCTGATCGGCTGCACAGCGAGAGCATAGCCCACCGGTAGTGACGTCATCCGAATGAACATGCGCCGGCTATCGTCGCCTTTGGGAAAAAGCCCAGCTAGCTCAGGATGCATAGGCGGAGTGTAACAACATCTGCACCCGTATGCGGTCCTCGCTCAAAAGTGCGCACGTATACGCCAGAGACTTGACACCCGGCCGTATACCCGGATGTCTTCTGTGCTTGGATTCTGTTCTTCGCCTGTTTCAGTTACTTCTTCAGTCGGCTGCATGCCAATGCTGCCCCGGTTATATCTACAGCAGTAGCCCCTTCATCTATGTGTTGAATCTTGCCGTTGCCATCGATCACAAAAGTTGTCCGGCTGGCCATCCCATTGGGCATTAAGATGCCATAGGATTTTGTAGTGCTGCGGTTGGAAAAGTCACTGAGCATCGGGAACGTTGCCTTTATATGCTCATCCGCCCAGTGCCTCAGGCTCGGAAGCGAATCTGTACTAATACCAAACACCTGAGCTCCGGCATCCTGAAATTTCTGGACATCGCCTGTATAGGCAGTCATTTCCTTCGTACAGCCGCCGGTAAAGGCCGCAGGGAAAAAGGCGAGTACGACCGTTTTTTGACCTTTGAATTGGGAAAGGCTATATTTTTTCCCATCCGTGCCCGAAAGCTCGAAATCGGGAGCTACATCCCCCACTTTCAAATTTGTCTTCACCGGTGTCGGTGCTTGACCGAACGCAAGGGACGCGGCCAAGCCAAGAAACATGAAACGAATCATCCAGATTCTCCTTTACAGGAGAGTATCACGAAGCTTTTGGGCAATATTGGAACCGGCAGAACTTAAGGAGGAGAAAGGAACCAGGACTCCTGAGGAAAGGTAACGTAGGCGATCCAATCTTCATCAGCTTCGACCCGTGCGCAAATATAAAGCTTCTTCGCGTGGGTATCGTAACGCCATTGGCCCGCCTGCAATTCCGATGCGCCCCCGGTTTCAACGAAAGGCGTTCCCGCCACGACTACCTGTTCGGGCAGGCGGACATGATGAATAACCCATTGATAATTTTTGCCAACCTGTTCTTCAATTTGAAGCCGGAGGTCTGCAAGCGCAGGAGCCGCGTGAATCTGGGTAACACCAGAACTCTGCGTCTCAGTTAAAAAATACTCGGCCGCCAGTTTCGGAAAGTAATGTAACTCCATCCTTTCTTGCGCCTGAAGAGGAAGAATCGATCCACCACGAAGAAAGATCGGCAGATCCCGCCCGTAGCCCGTTAGTTCGATTGAACGACGGCCGCGATGCAACCGGTTGCGATTCAATTCAGTCCACAGACCCGGCGGAAGGTAGACTCGGCGTGACTGCGCACCAACCGGCACAGGCGCGATCATCATTTCATCACCGAGCAAAAACTGATCCACAATATCCGCAGACCGCTTGTCGTAGGGAAATTGAAGATTCAACGGATGAATGACAGGCAAGCCTCGATCCGTCGCTTCGGCAAGGTAAGTCCGCAAATGAGGCTCTAACTTTCGACGCAGATTCATTGCCTCAGAGCCGAGTAAAGTGTCACCATGAAGGATGATATGCGGCATGGTTGCCACGACCACCTCTGCCTGCCGCCGGCGTGTTGCCCTCAAGCCATTTAACCATTCGGTAGAGACACGCGGCGCCAGAATTCCCGATAGCGCTGCATGAAGAAGACGCGGGATAAGAGTTTCAGCAGTAACCTTGCCGAGATCGGCTATAGGTGCATTGGACCGGAATACCTGAGGTTGAACCCAGCTCTGACCCTTCGACGCTAGCGAGCACGTCTCGTGATGTCGCTCCAAAACCTCCTTTAACGAGGACCCCGTATAAAAGCAGTAATCCGCCGCGAATGCACCAGATACGATCGTGTCCATTTCCCGTGTCGCGCCAATGTCAAAACGAAGAGCTCTCGCGGAAGGCCAGAAGATTCCGTACCCCGATTCTGCAAGTAGAAGGGGAACAGACGAATCGATGATGCGCGACTGTAAATTGAGAAGTCCCGCCCGCGGACCTAGCCCGAAGAAACGTTCCCCGGGCCGAGTTGAAAACACCAAGTGGGCACCATCACCTGGCAGCTTAACTCCGAAGCGTTGATTAAGTAAAAGTTCCCCATCACCATTTCGCAATGACAGCGCGAGCGGTCTTCGCTGAACTCTGACCGTCAACTCAGGTGACGCAACCTGAATGGCGCCGGCCGTGTCCTCAATGGAATAGAAGACCGGAGAAACTTCTGATGTGACCTGTGGAAATTGCGACGATCCGTACCGAAACCAAATCGCTGCGGCGTTTAGCCAAACGATTTGGGCGTAGCCATCACCCAGGGCAAAATCAATGGTGTTTAACGTTCTTCGGACAGAACGGACTTCAGGTACATCGGAGAACAGAAGCGAACAGACAAGAAACCCGAGGAACTTTGCCTTCATTAGTTCAATAACAAAAGAGAGTTCTGTATCTCGCCCGTGACTTGTGCTTGGTTGGTTCCAACAAACACATCTACTTCAGATCGAATACCGAAATGAGGTAGATAAACTCCGGGCTCAATTGAAAAACATGTACTCGATAAAATGATCCGATCGTCATGAGTCTCGAAGTTATCGATGTTGGCACCCGCGCCATGTACATCTTCTCCAATGGAATGACCGGTTCTGTGAAAAAAAAGATCTCCAAATCCCTCTGCAGAGATATAGTCGCGCGCAACATCATCAATGTCACATCCTCTGATACTCGATCCGGCCGCTGTTGCCTCCATAACTTTTTCACATGCCTTATTTCGCGCTTCAGTAACAACTCTAAATACATTCTGGATGTCACTTGGAGCGGCTACTCCGCAATACCCTGTCCAGGTAATGTCGTAATAAACTGCCTTAGGAACAGCCAGTTTTGCCCAAAGATCAATAAGCACAACGGAGTCTGGGCTAATCTTGCTAGAGCAAATGGACGACGGTTCATAATGAGGGTTCGAGGTGTTTCGATCCACCGCAACAATCGGACCGTGATCCGTGAACAGGCCTTCTCGCGCAAAGTTAGTAAGGATAAACGTCTTAATTGAAAACTCATCGATTACCCTATTTGCGCGCACGGCCTGAAAGATCTCTTGGAATGCAGCGTGTCGAATTGCATCCACTCGGCGGCCGGCCTCCAGATGTAATTCAAGCTGACTAGCGGTCCATATCCCCTCGAATCGCTGAATCAGGTTCGCGGAACTGACAACATCAACGTCCATCGCTCGTACGGTTTCGACCGTACCAGCATCTGCCAAAGAGATCGTCGGAATGGAGCACCGCGCTGAATACTGCATGGCAACGCGCTTCGACCGTTGAAGCATTGTCGCCAACTTATGATCATGTTCTTTCCAACTGCTGTAGGTATGAGCTCTTCCTGGCAAACTATCCAAAATAGCGGATTCTATCTGATGTACCAACTTTTGGGGTTCACCCGACCGTGGTACAAAATAATACCAACGTCTGGTTGGTATCTGTTCTAAGGAGAGAGATAAGATACGATAGGCGAGTGGATCTCGACGATGGTGATCGTAAAATAACCATCCGTCAAAGTCCAGATCCTTTATGGCTTGCTGGAGCGTGGTAATGTTCATATGGGATCCCACCGAATAGTAGCTTGCAGATCCGCAACACCAGCTAACTCCTTTGGTTGAGCGACAAAGAAGGAAGCCACATCGTCAAGCCAGTCTTGACTTGTTCCGTCATCGTTCTGAACTGCCACTGTCACACTGTAATACTGCTTGGTGAGTTGGCAAGGGAAAGTGAACTTGACCCGCATACTCGTTCCGGCTCGTACCTTCGGAGAAGTGAGACCTTCGACTCGATTGTTCGTCCCATAGACGTCCATTCCCAATCTATTTCTGATGAGAAGCCCAAAAACAGGTGACTCACAATCCGAGAGAAACATGGTGGTCACCTCGATGACGATTGTTTCACCCGGGTTGAAGATCTTTCTGGAATTGCCGCTTTCATCCAGTATGCTTACAGAATCAATGCGGCAGTTCCCATCTCCATGGCGGATTACGGAAGGCGTTGCTTCCTCTTCATTCACTGACCCTGCCAATGCCAAGCCGACATATCGGTTCACTACTGTAGAGGAATCGCCGAGAGAATCAAGCTGACCTGCAACCAGAAGGGCGGCGCGGTCGGCGAGACGCTTCACCAACCCGAGATCATGCGAGACAAATAAAATCGTTGTTCCCGCTTGCCTGAGTTGTTCAAGCTTTCGAATACAGCGATTGGCAAACTTAACATCGCCTACTGCTAGTGCTTCATCGATCAGTAATATATCTGGACTAACATGGATCGCGACAGAGAAGGCGAGACGAATATACATGCCACTGGAGTACTCCTTCACCGGCCTATCGATGAAGTCTCCAATTTCAGCAAATGCAGATATCGACGAAAACGTTCCTGAGATCTCTTGGCGTGTCAAACCTTGCAGTTCACCATAAAGAAATGCATTTTCTCGCCCGGTAAACTCGGGATTGAACCCGGCGCCAAGTTCGAGCAATGCGGCAACTTTTCCATTGCGGCGCACAACACCGGTGGTTGGCGCCACAACACCAGCTACAAGTTGAAGCAGGGTACTTTTCCCTGATCCATTCGGTCCAACAATGGCCATCGTCTCGCCACGGCCGATTGATAAGCTGATGTCGTTGAGCGCCGAAAAGCTTTGATAACGCTTCGCAGAAAAAGGTAAAAGGTTCAACAGCCGATCAGCTGGCTTTCGAAATAGTGGATAGCTCTTGGATACTCGATCGATTTCGATCAAGGAACAGGATACCTCGTTACAATAGTGCCGCCAAGCGGCTTCCTTACGATCGCACGGTAACGGTCAATTCGCTGCCCGGCGATCCACTTCCGGATGGGGGCACTGACAAAATATCTATAGTGATTATAGACATGTCGGCAAGTGCTGGAAGACCGAAACCGCTAACAGTGTTTGAGAACTTTGAACCCGCTGGCACTACCAGGTCACAGTATGGCGTTTCGTTGACAAGCACACGCAGGAAAATCGGTGCGCCTTGCGGCGCCTCCCGCAGGGTAGCAAAAACATCACGAACTGATCGGGAGCCGTTTACCAATGCCGGAGGTGCCGCGTTCGAGTGGACCGCCAGATATCCATTCACTTGCAAGGACATTTGGGCGCCCGCCAATGTCCGAAGACCGAAGTCGACATTCGACGTAAAACTCTGATACCTGATTGGACCATTGCCGCGCGAGTTCGTAACAAAAAGCTCGGCCGCAGCAACACGAGTATTGGGAAGAAATATGGGACATGCATAACTTCCGCTCGCAGGGCTACCGAAGAAATCCCGCACGAACGGTGCCACTATCGCACGTCGATCAAGATGATAAACTGCGGATCCCGCGACGCGCGCCATCGCGAGCGTATCTAATGCGCCACGCGCAACTCGATAGCGCCGGTCCTCTAACACTTCCTCAACTATCATCAATTCGTCGTCGATCTGGATGAGCGCCCCAACTGCATCAGTTCTTCCAGGCGGCGACAATTCAACAATACTTGATTCATCCGATAACAGCGCCGCGAGCATATATGGCGTTGGACTAACAAGCTCGTTCCAGTAGTGCAATGTTAAGGTTGCACCTGCAATCGACCTGGTATTCGCCAAATCATTAAAAGCCACGCTTACCAACTCCAGCGCACCATCACCAACAGGAACCAGGCCGAAAATAGGAGCTTCCGGTGGCCCAACATCCAAAGCCTCTCCGGCTGCCCCGCCAATTCGCCATCTTGTTAAGGGCGAAAGATCAGGTGGGCATTCTGCATCCCTAGCATTCGCAGATCGCCCACTGATTTGTACAGTGTACCCTCCGCGATTCGGAACCTCAAACTCTGCTCGATCACTATGACTTAAGGATCCGAATCGCCAACTGGATTCCGCAACAACGAACGTACTTGAAGTATCTGGAATTATGTCCCAAGGTCTACTTATCGCGAGGGACGTGAGATCATTTGCCAGCACTGTCCGTTCTTGACCCTTGCCCGTGCCCGAAAGAATTCGAACAGTCGTTCCTCGGTGCTCATTTGCAACCATGGTCAGGACGTGGTTCCCGATTGTATTCGCAGTCGCAATAGTTGCGGACGCCGCTGGTTGTAATTCAAATCTCCAATAGAAGTTGGCATGATCATAGTTTGAATCCGGTGGCGGACTGAGAAGAGATTCCAGGCCGACGTCCAAAAACTCAGTACCAATCGCCGCATTGTGCGCGATCTTTTCCAACTGCTGTGGAGTATTGCCTCGATAAACTGCAAAGCCAACTGTATCGGCATCGAAACTGAGTCCTTGAAGGCGCACGCTATTTGTGCTACTAGAGGCTGGCAAACTGGCTCTCACAGCAAATGAGAGCTCACTTTCAGCCCCATCGCTGTCCAGTCCACTAATCGCATAGTACAACGATTGCCCTCCTGCTAGAGATCCACCGGATGTATCAACGAGCGCGCTAAGACTGAGCATGGGAATCGCTGCTCGGCTTGCGCTTGCTCTCGCAGGAGGCGTAAACTCCACCGTAAGCAGTACCTTCGCACCGCCATCCGATTCGTCAAGAGCCGTCTCGATAACTTCTAGCTGCGCATTTCCTTCCTCATCCAACACCTTTCCGCTCAACGGGCGAGGAATCCCAATCTCCGCGCCTCCACGCCGACGCCTGCGCCCTCCAACTCCACCGTCATCCGAGTACCAACCATCGTCGTGAATCTGCGCATATACAGTTGCTGTCCGGTAATTGGTTGAAGGTGATATTTTGACGACGCGGAACAATTGCCGTTCGAACCCTTCTTTGAGATAAGTGAAGGTTATAAGATCTCCCGGTCGGACGCCGATGCCTTTCATGCTTGTATCAAATTCGACGAATGTATTTCCAAGTACAGATTTATTCAAATGCAGGCGCGCGATACGTGTCGCCTGGTCTAGATTTGCAATGCCGAGCGCATTTATCGTAGCTGCAACTTCCTGCCCGGCCGTCAGTATGTCGTCCGGATCAATCAATGACAAACTATCTTGCTGATACTCGTTAAACGCATCTTGAAACTCAAGGCTCACCCGATTAGGGCTTTCCGCGGTAGATCTTGTACTAATCTGAACTGACGACTCCCCGTTTTCTTTTCGAAGAATGCCGCCCGGCAAGCCGTTCGATCCGTCACCAAATTCGTATGCCGCCCAGCCATCCGCAATCCTTCCTGGCGCATTACTGCTGGAATCTCGTTCTGGTTGCTGCTGAGCCACAGTCCCCTCGATCTTAAGTTCCAGTCGTCCTCCCAGGCCAAAGGTAAGAAATAACGACGACGCATTTCTAATTCCTCGTATCACCTCCGCGGCGCTCTGACGCTTTCGCAGGGCAACATTGGATTGGAACCGAGGAATGCTAATCTCATTTCCATTTAGATCTCTAGCCTTAATCGGATCATCACAGTACTTGGCGGCTCTGCCAAAACTGGCAAGATTCAGTTCATCTAGCGCCCAGCCAATTCGCCGCAGCACATCTAACATGACCATGGCCGGATTATTAGAGAACGCTTCGCCAGTGTAGTTCCCTTCGATGTCGAAGATCGATATCTTCACACCCTGAACGAGCGCTTCTATCCGTGGTAACGATTGCCCGTCGCTAATCCGATTCGGAACAACGACTGACAAGTACGCCATACTGCCATATGGATCACCCATCGGGACGCCACTCGAATCACTAAAATCAACGTTGAAATGGCCGGTTCGATTGCCGTGAGAGACAATATTAAACCAGCCAGTTGCCGTCATGTCACGACCTGCCTGTCCTACGGGAATTTCTATCCCATTCACAACGACTTTTGCGACATCCTGAATCTCACCCAGCGACACAATGACCTCCATTCGGGTCAGATTGCCGTCGTTTCGAGCAAAAACAATCAAAGGTTGTATCCAAGCCGTTCCATAAACCATCGGAACAAAATCGTTATAACGTGCCGTATTCTCTATGGCCTGTGAAACGTGTCTCCCGGACTCGCCTGCGCTGCGAACCAGCGTACCCGCTGGAACGAATTCTATTCCGCCAAACCGAGCAGTTACTCTGTTCGAGTTATCCCGATCAAACATCCCTCGCTGCTCGCACTGGGCACGCGTAAAGTCGCACGACGTATAAGGTTCCTCACCGTTCAAGTTACCAACACCGTCTGGTTGATCGGCCGAGTAGCCACAGCGGAAGTATGGCGAGTACTTTCCATTGTCACCTCCGTGAATGGCGATAGCCCGCTGGTCCGCTGTGGCTGGAAACATCCATGGGCACCGACGCTGGATCCGGACATTCGGAAGCAGTACTCGTTGCAGGTTAAGCCGGCTGACGAAGCTGAGCCGAACACGCGATTCGGTCGAAATGTCGGCAGCGTTGGCTATTCCCTTGAAGAGAACTATAGAGTCCGTCGTCGGAACATTATTGCCCAGATCGTAGAACAAAAACCGGACGGTTATCTTTGAACCCTTAAATCCTACCGTACGTTCAATCTGTGACAGATACGAATCGGCATTCGCAAGGATAATCGAAAGGCGTGACACGCCATCGATTCCATCCTCCCCACCCGACTTAAGTTCGAAGGTGTTATGCGACAAAATTCGTGGGGCATAACTGTCTTCACCTATAACAACCTTATGTGTTGCCCACCGCGCGATATTTCCGTTTGGTAGCATTACGTCAAATAACATCAGCGGCGTATCAGTTATTTCTTGCTCTTTTATTGAGTAAATACTCACTCAGCCTCCTAACGCCGCCTGTATTTTGATATCAACTTGAAAGCGACCAGGGGCAGTTACTATACATTTCAGCTCGTCGTTTGCAAATCTGGCGTTCGGATAAACGCCGGCATCTCCGCTTGTGCGTTTATAGGCTGAAGCCTCTGGTTGTGCGTCGATCTGCGCGCCGTATATTTCCACACTAGCTCCGCCGTCAAGGGCAATCGCAAATTCTGTTTGTGATCCACCGATAGCGCTACGGCCAGCAGAACAGACACGCGTCCATTCTGAACCGACGTAAACACTTTGCACATCGGTCCACGATCCGCACGTTCGAATCAACGAGACGCCGCTTGGTGACGAGTTTCGCAACCACGTGCTAAAGGACGTTACGTATCCACCCGGGATGGGAAGGTGCTGGCTTATCGCTTGAGACACCTCAGACGTCGATGAGAGTAGGTAGCCGTTCGTGCCGCCTTTCGGGTCGGATGCACCCGGTGCGGCGGTTAAGTAGGGACTTCGAATCCAGGTGGGATCTTCGAACCGTTCACTCCAGCGGAGTAGGTTATCGAATGGGTCCAGAAAGAGGAAGGTCTTAAGCCGGCCTTCAACTGCCTCGTGAAGGCTACGGAGAGCGTCCCATTCTGGGCGCGACAAATCTGCATATTTGCAGTTCCACGAGACGCGTTGAGCCGCGGCGTCGTGAAATCGAATGAGACGGCCATCTTCGGTTTCATTCACAATCGTCCGAAATAGTCGAGATGTTTGTACGGGATACTGAACCACAGCTCCCGTGGAGAGTTGCGGAAACACCATCACAACCGCACCTCGCTGATGTTCACTGTTGTAGATCCTCGAAGCAATGCCTCGAAACTCAGCTCAAGCGCGTCGCTTTCGAAGCGACACGATGCGTATTCAGCTTCCGTCCATGGGTCCCAGAAGCTAAATGTTCCATGCTGGCCAGAGTGCTCGATGAAAAAAATCCGTAATTTTTGCAATTCGTCCTCGTCAAGAAGACACAGGTCGATTGTCCATCGGCGAAGTGCCAAGGGAGACCGACGGAAACGCTGTTCGCGACCATCGACAAAATATAGAACTTCTGTTGCACAAGAAAAGTAGGTCGTGGCCGGATACTGTGCAATGGCATCCGATCTTAGTCTTGGAAACTGTGCCATAACTAAAGCTCGTTGATCAGCCCATTCACCGAGTGTGAGTTCAGCATTGCTTCTTTTAGTGCCCCAGCGATGTCCTCGCTTCGATCGAGTATCGACCTGCTGTCCAGAGCTTGAATCTGTATCGTGACGTTCTGAGTGACGCCCGAACCGTTTGAGTTCGTCGCGACCTCCTGCGACATCGAAGGCGCAAGACGCCGCGGCTGGCCCATCTGGTTATAGTCAAACGCCGTGTACTGATTCCCTGTTCCAGCAACAGCGGCTTCCAAAGATATCGACGCCGGTTTTGCGAACGGAACGAGCGGCGGAGGCTCCTCTCTTTTTCCACCGCCGAACAGTTTTGCAATACCCGAGATGATGGGGCTGACAAGCATTCCAACACCAAACATGCTGGCGACGTTCTTTGTAGCGTTCAAAGCGTTGCTCGCCGCTGAACCTTTTGAAACAGTGTTCTGAATCAAGGCTTCCGTGTTTTCGCGCACTTGCGCATTCTGCTGCGAGGTCAGCAATGACAGCTGCTCGATTTGACCGCGCAGTCGATCCACGCTTTGCGGCAGCGCGCTTCCCTGAGCAATCGCCAAGAGCTCAGTCTGAAGTTCCCGATTTGTCATTATGATTGACCCTTTCTCCACTCTGCGTCGAGAATCATTATTGCTTCGGCGGTCCGCGCAGGCATTGCAAGCAAATCGCCCCCTTGCCGCGTCCAAATGGAAAATTGTTCTAAGAAGTAAATGCTCTCGCTATGGACGTACGATTTGGGACATTCTGTTGTCATTACGTCTCCTCGTGCCCAAACAATTCGCTCTAGACTGGCCTTCCCTTCCGGCAGCAATCCACATCTCCGCTTAATTTCCAGCCGGTTTCGTCGACAGTCCTCGCACTTCCACCCGGCTGAGTCGGAAAACTGAAATTGGAAGGCGATGATTAGTTTTTTCTTTCTTCTTCGTTTAGCCCACATTCCACACGAACGGTATTGATAATCTCTCGGCACAGATCTTCCGGACCAGCTTCGAGCAGTATGTCCACTGTCGCCGGCAAACCATCGACGACAAGTCCCGAGATTGCAACGAGACCCCAACGCAGGTAAACGCGGTCTATCTCCAAGCCAAGCACCGTTGCGTCAACTTGATCGGTAAAACCATCACCGGCTTGACTAAACTCCATTCGGGTTGAAAGTTCGCGGATCTGGCGTGACATCTCCAATCGTCGTCCGAGAGACATGCGACGTATCTCAAAGACAACACCAGGCATTACCTGCGACTTGTGTTCGATAATGCTGTAGTAATCCATTGGCATTTCATGCAAAGGCAACAAAGATTTCATCATCGCCAGTACCCTGCGCACGAGCGCTTTCAAAACGCCATTGCAGGCGACTCTCGCTATCATCCATTTGCGGCACTTCCGGAATGACGTTCTTCAACCAGATTCCGCAGAGCTGCCGACTCATCTGTCCAAGCTGAAACATCACGCTGATAGGAGTGCGCTGCCTTGAGGCCCTGTAGAGGGCTCTCGTAGCTTCATCATCTCGTTCAAAGAGACTGAATGAGACTGATACCCGCCGGTCGCCGGCCACCAGGTTCCCGCCGCTCTGCCCGCCAAACTCGCGTTCCCGCATATCGAGGCCGTTCTCCACTGTGATCTCTGCAGACGTTACCGTG
>CAYTVP010000023.1:0-2658 GCA_964441675.1 uncultured Solibacteraceae bacterium
ACGCGCGCTCGGCATCGCCCCGGACCATGCTCTGAATCCAGAAAAACGAGGACACACGAGCACCGCGAGCAACCGGCGTCACGTGATGCAAACTTGTTGCCGGATAAAGAATCATGTGGCCTGCAGGCAGCTTTACGGTATGAACGCCGTAGGTATCTTCTACTACGAGTTCGCCGCCATCATACTCATCCGGATCGCTGAAGAACAGCGTTGCGGATAGGTCGGTACGAATGCGAAGATTGGTTCCTTTTACCTGACGAACTGCGTTGTCCACGTGCGTACCGAAGGATTGTCCCCCCTGGTAACAATTGAACAAAGGCGGAAATACAGTGGCCGGTAATGCCGCCGACAGGAAGAGCGCGTTCTGGTCGAGCGCATTTAAGATCGTCTCCCCGAGGCGCTGCGCGACCGGATGACTTTCCGGAATCTGCAGGTTATTCTTCACTCGCCCGGACTGATATCCGGCTGTGATTCGGCCGTCTACCCATTCGGCTTGCTCCAGCAGGCGGCGGCTTTCCGCCACCTGCTCGGGAGTTAAAACACCAGGAATCTGTAACAGCATTGGAGTTGCTAGAACTTCAGATTGACCCCGCCGAGAACATACCGGCCGGCGCCGGGCACTAAATGTCCGCCGCCCAGCCGGTCAAAGTAGTAGGCGTTATTCAGGTTGTAGGCGTTTAGCCGCAGATCCAGATGCTTGTTGATCGGAACAGCCACCAACCCGTCAAATGTCCAATAGTTATCGACAAATCGGGTATTGATGTTGTTGCCGTATCGCTTACCCACAAAACGTGGGCCGCCGCCGAGGGTCAACCGCCGGAAGTTGTACGTTGCCCAGATGCTATAGGAGTTCCGCGGCGCATTCTGAATCCGCCGCCCGACTTCTTCCGGATTGTTCGACTTTAGAATCTCCGTGTCCATCAGAGTGTAACCGCCGAAGATCTTGAATTGGCGAGTGACGTTTCCGGTGATCCCGAGCTCGAGACCCTGAACACGCTGGTTCCCTTGAAGGACTTGCGGCGGCTCATCGGGATTCAATGGCGGGGTACGCGCATTCGTCTTTTCCACCCGGAAGAGCGCGCCGCTGACAAGCAGGCGGTTTCCTGCCAGCTCCCACTTGTTGCCCGCTTCCATCGTGTAGGTTTTCTCCGGTCCGATGTTCGGGTTCGCTACGCTGTACGAGAGACCTTCGAGCGACGGGTTCAGTGAATTGCCCGCCGAGAAATACACGCTCGTATTACTACGGGGCTTGTACGTGACGCTGCCGCGTCCACTCCACATTTTGTCCGTTCGATCCAGCACCGCCGCGGCGGTATTGACGCCAGAGACCGCGAAGCGTTCCCAGCGGACACCCCCCGTAAACTGAAACTTTCCGGTCGTAACCGTGTCGAACATGTAAATCCCTTGCGTGTTCCCGGTTACGTCGCCGACCTGCGGTTGAGGCGTGATCGTTCCGGTGAATGTCTGGAACGCGTCGGGGTTGAACAAATCGGTCTGAGGCGCTCCGGCGACGGTACGACCGTGGCGAATGTTGTTCTCGTTGGTGGCGACGGCACCGGCGACGCCCGCGTGACGCAGTACGCCAGTCTTGAACCGCCCCTGGAGATCAGTCTGGTTGTCCCAGATTCTGTCCTCGGTAATCCACGACGGATTGTTCCGGTTCAGAACCACTGAATCGGGACTCGCAAATCGGGGAGCCGCGGTAATGGAGTCGCGGGTTGACCGGCCGTAGCGCAGTTGGTTCCGCACATTGAGGGTATCGGAAAAATCATGCTCAAACCGCATTGTGCCGGTATCGGCACCGGTGCGCTCATAGTTCAGGCCCACCAGGCCGTAGAAGTTCGCGCGATCTACGGGCGCCGGCTTGTCGCGATAATCCACCAGGACATTGTTGTTGTTGGGCACCCACGGAATCCCGTAGTCCGGCAGATTATCCTGCTTCAACTTGTAGTAGCTGAGAGTCAGGCGAGTGGGCGTTCCCAGGCCAAAAGCAAGCGACGGGGCCAACCCCCAGCGGTTGTTCTTGACTTCGTTGCGGGCCGCCACGCCGGATTCGTGCCACAGTGCGTTCAAGCGGAATGCCGTTCGCTCGCCCAATGGCTTCACCGGTACGTTGACATCCCCTGCTAGCCGCTTCGTCCCATCGGAGCCGAACATGACGTTTCCGCCGTACAGACCGTTGAGGTTCGGCGCCTTACTGACCATGTTGATGGTTCCACCCGCTGATCCACGCCCGGCGAAGGTGGACGAGGGCCCCTTTACAACCTCGACCTGCTCCAGGTTGAACGGGTCGCGAGATTGTGGCGTTAAGTCGCGCACACCGTCAACAAACAAGTCGTTCCGGGCGCTGAACCCACGCAGTGTCATGTTGTCGCCGGCTGGTACTCCGCCCTCCCCCGCTGCCATCGTTAAACCAGGGACGTTGCGGAGCACGTCACGCAAGCTAGTCGCCGCCTGCTCGTCCATAATTGATTTCGGAATGATCTGGATCGTTTGCGGCGTATCGACCATCGGCATCATGTATTTCGGAGAAGAGATCTGAGCGATCTGTTCGGTTACTTCGATCGAGGCAGTCTGTCCTTGCAACTCAAGGACAACTGTTGTGGGGCCGGTGAAGCGGAAGGTTACTCCTGTCCCTTGCAACAGCTTTGTCAACGC